>JBOGKL010000035.1:0-13231 GCA_050745525.1 Terriglobales bacterium
GCTCGATACACCGGTCCTGTTTGCCGTCTCTGCCGCCGCGAGGGCATGAAGCTGTTCCTCAAGGGCGAGCGCTGCTTTTCCAGCAAGTGCGCGGTTGAAAAGCGCAACACCCCGCCCGGCCAGCACGGCGCCGCGCGCCGGAAGAAGATTGTCGGCTACGGCCTGCAGTTGCGGGAAAAGCAGAAGGCGCGCCGCATTTACGGCGTGCTTGAGCGCCAGTTCCGCGGTTACTTCGAGCGCGCCAGCCGCCAGCCCGGCGTCACCGGGGAGCTGCTGCTGCGCCAGCTGGAGCTCCGGCTGGACGCGGTCACCCACCGCCTCGGCTTCGCCACCTCGCGGGCGCAGGCGCGCCAACTGGTGCGCCACGGCCATCTGCTCGTGAACGGCAAGAAGGTGACCATCCCCAGCTACCAGCTCAAGCCCGGCGACACGGTCGCGGTGCGGGAAAAAAGCCGCACCGCGGTCAGCATTCTCTCCGCCCTGGAATTTCAGGGCCACGGCACGCTTGTGCCCTGGCTCGAACTGAATCGCGAACTCCTGTCGGGCAAGCTGCTCAGCCTGCCGCAGCGCGCCGACATCAGCCTGCCCCTGCAGGAGCAGATGATCGTGGAACTTTACAGCAAATAAGGAACCCTATGCCTGGTGCCATGACCGCAGAGGAGAAACACAGCATGCTTTGGAAAGGTTTTCAGAAACCGAAGCGTTTGGCCGTTGATCCGGAAACCCTGACCGAACGCTATGGCAAGTTCACGGCGCAGCCGTTTGAACGTGGCTTCGGCAACACCATCGGCAATGCGCTCCGCCGCGTGATGCTGTCTTCGGTCGAAGGCGGCGCCATCACGGCGGTGCGGATCGAAGGGGTGCTGCACGAGTTCCAATCCATCCCGGGCGTGGTCGAGGATGCCACCGACATCATCCTGAACCTGAAGCAGATCCCGTTCCGCATGAACGTGGACGGGCCCAAGCACATTTATCTCAAGGCCGACAAGCCCGGCGAAGTCACCAGCGCGCGGCTGGAGACCGATGGCGACGTCGAGGTGCTGGACAAGAACATCCACATCGCCACCGTGAGCGAGGGGGGCAGCCTGGACATGGATCTGCGCCTGAAGGTGGGCCGCGGCTACGTCTCGGCGGACCGGAATTTCGACGACGATCTTGCCGTCGGGTTCATTCCGGTGGACAGCATTCACTCCCCGGTGCGCAAGGTCAACTACACGGTGGATGCGGCCCGGCTGGGGCAAACCACCGACTACGACCGGCTGGTGCTGGAAGTTTGGACCAACGCCGCCGTCAGTCCCACCGACGCGGTCGGGCTGGCCGCCAAGCTGCTCAAGGATCATATGAGCATCTTCGTGAACTTCGAGGAGGTGCCCGAGGGCGTCGAATTCCTCGAAGGCCATCCGTCGCAGTTGCGCAATGAAAACCTCAACCGCTCGGTCGAGGAGCTGGAGCTGAGCGTGCGCAGCTACAACTGTCTGAAGAATGCCAATATTCAGACGATCGGCGAGCTGATCCAAAAGTCGGAAAACGAGATGCTGAAGACGAAGAACTTCGGCCGCAAATCGCTGAACGAAATCAAGGAAATTCTGGCGCAGATGGGGCTGTCGCTGGGCATGCGCATTGACGATGAGGGCAACGCCGTCGCCGAGGCCAACGGGGAGTGATCGGACTGCTGCTATGCGACATTTAAACGCCGGAAAAAAACTGGGCCGCAATACGTCCCATCGCCGCGCGCTGCTGCGGAACCTGGTCACCTCGCTGGTGCTGGAGGAGCGCATCCAGACCACCGTGCCCAAGGCCAAAGCCATGCGGCCCCTGGCCGAACGCATGGTCACGCTGGGCAAGCGCGGTTCGCTCCACGCCCGGCGCCAGGCGGCCAGTTATCTGCTGGACGCGCAGGCGGTGCAGAAGCTGTTCGATTCGCTGGCCGCCCGATTCGGCGACCGCCCGGGCGGGTATACGCGCATCGTGAAGACGGGTTTTCGCCAAGGCGACAACGCGCCGCTCGCCTACATAGAATTTCTCGGCAGCGAGGCGATGCAGGCGGCCAAGCGCAAGCGGCGTTCCGAGTTGCTCGATCGCAAGGCGGCGGCGCAAAAGAAAGCCGCCGAAGAGATGGGCGAGAAGAAGGACAAACCCGAGGAGTGAATTCCGGCAGCGCTGGATGCCAACTAGTTATCGCGCAGACGGCGCTGTGCCTCTAAAATAAAAGGATTGCTCCCGCGCCCATCCATTTTTCGCATGGCGCTGAAAATGCGCCTGCTGTCCCTGTTGCCGCTGCTGCTGTTGGCGGCCGCTTGCGGCCATCGTCAGCCGCCCCATCCGCCCTCGCAACCCCTGCGCTCGGCGACGCTGCAGCAACTGGTCACGACCTTCAACCAAGATGCGCGAGCGATCCACTCGATGTCGCTGAAGCTGAACCTTTCCGCGCGCGCGGGGAAGCATAAATATCCGAAGATCTCGGCGTACCTGCTGATCCGCAAGCCCGGCGACATCCGCCTCTGGGGGACGTTCACGCTGATCGGCAAGCTGTTCGACATGGCCTCGAACGGCCAAGTGTTCCAGCTCAGCCTGCCCACCCGCAATCAATTCATCGTGGGGCGGAACAGCGTCATTCCGAAAAAGGTCAGCAACCCGCTGCAGAAGCTGCGCCCGCAGGTCATTCTCAACGCCATGCTGACGCACCCGATCTCGGCTACGGCCGAGGTGGCGCTCGATCCCGGCGCGCCTCCGGATACCTATCAGGTGCTGGTGCTGGAAACGCAAGCGGATCACGAGCAGCGCCTGGTGCGCCGCATCACCTTCAGCCGCTACGATCTGCTCCCGCACCGGCAGCAGATCTATGACGGCGACGGCATTCACCTGACCAGCGCCACGTACAACAACTACACCGTTCGCGACAACCTGCCCATTCCTACCGCGATCACCATCGAGCGTCCGGTCGAGGGCTATACCCTGAACCTGCAACTGCTTCCGGCCGGCATCACGATCAATAAACCCCTGACGGCGCCGCACACGTTTGAGCTCACCCCGCCTGCCGGCGCTGCCGTCATTACGGTGGGGAACCGGCGGCGCTAGCGCGAACCGCGCATAGAGCGCGCAATTGCCGGCTATAGCGTTGCGCCGCGTGGCGAAAGCGCCGGCGGTCGTCCAGGAGCGTCTGCGTGGCGGCGAAATGGCAGTAGGCGGCACGAAAGGCCGTGTAGGCGAGCTGGTGCCAGCGCAACCGGGCCTCGAGTTGCGCGATGGTTTCCCCGCTGGCGCGGCAGTAGGCCTCGAGCACGGCAGTGCCGCAGGCCGGCCCGAATTCGGCGGCGACGGCGGCCAGGTCCCAGGCGACATCGGCCGGACCAGGAAAAAACGGATCGTCGCAGTGATCGGTGCCGTCGAACTTGACGAAACCATTGGCGGTGACGCCCCACTCCCAAGGCATCATGTGGCCGTCGGGCGCCATCACGGGACCTGCGGGGACCTCCGCCGGAGGGGGAAGCTGCAGCAGGCGCTGAAGGTTGACCCGCAGCATTTGCCGCAGGGCGGGCGTGGGTGGTCGTGAGCCGGCAAGGTGAAAGGCGGCGGCGCGGCCAGCCAGATAGCGGCCGGCAAAGGCGCACCAGGCGGCGTTGGGCCTTTGTAGCGGAAGCGCCGCTGCGCGGCGGTACAGAATCCAGCCTTGGGTAATGTATTGGTTCGCGCCGTCGGCCAGCCTCGGCCCCCAGCGGTTGCGCTCCAGTGCTTGCGCACGCGCCAGGGTCGCCTCGGCGTAGGGACCGAAGCCGGCAAATTTGGCCAGCACCGTGCCGCGGCGGCACAAGAATTTCCGCCGCTCGTGCTGGGGCCAAACGGCCACCGAGGGATGAGCGCCGAGCAGGTGGCGCCAGCCGCCGCCGCTGATCTCGCGTCCCGGCTCGGGCGGCGCCAGGGGCGGAGCAGCAAACACCGGCCAGTCGGACCATTCGCGCGCCGTCAGGGGATCGCTGAAACTCGCGGCTTGCATGCGGCTGGGCGCCCAGGCGGCGAGCAGGGCAATGCGATCGGGAGCGACGCCGAGGTGGCGCAGACTGCGCACGCTGCCGCCGAAACTGGACCCGCTGAGTCCGGGTCCTTCGTCCACGATGAGGAATTCGTCACGAGACTCCGCCCAGCGCTTTCGTAGCTCACGCGCAAGGCGCAGGCGCCGCTGCGCGGGCGGTCCGATCGGGCGCAGCGTCAGGCAGCGCGTACGGCAGCCGGCATGCTCAAGCGTCGCCGCCACGACGGGGGCGAGCAGGCTGCCCATGGAGCGCAAGCCGAGAACCCAAACCGTGGTCTGCGCCCGGGCCGGATTGCGCACCCGCAGCCATTGCCGCGCCGCCGCGGCATAGGCTTCGGGCGAGAGGGCGTAGAAGCGCACGCCTTCCAGGGCCGCCAGGCGCAGCCGGGTGCTGCCGGGCGGTAGTGCCGCTTGGGCGGCGCGAAGCGCCTCGCGACCGGGCCGGGGCTTCAGCCGCAGGTAAAAGGCAGCGGTTTGCAGGCTGAGCCGCAGTAGCGCTTGGCTGCCCGAGGGGGTCTCCAGGTGGCCGCGGGCGGCCTGATCGGCGCAGGCGCACTCCAGCCGGGCGCAGGCGAGCAAGGCGTCCAAGCCGGAGCCAGCCTCCCAGGCCGCCTCCCACGTTTGCCACAGCCGTGCCGCCGTGGTCACCTCCTGGGTGTGACGGAAGATATGCACGCTAGCGAATCCATAGGTGCTTGAGTAAAATAGGGGGCGGCAAGGTGGTGACGACTTGCGTCAGGAGAGTTTCGTGGGCACATCCAATCTCGCACGTCCGGAAAGTTCGCACCTCGGCAAGTCGTTCCGCTTTAAAGGCGACATCAGCGGCACCGAGGACATCTACATAGATGGAGAAGTCGAGGGCACCATTCAGTTGCCCAATCAAGTGGTGACCATCGGTCCGAACGGTAATGTCAGCGCCGAGATTCAGGCGCGGGAGTTGGTGGTGCACGGCAAGATCAAAGGCAACGCCCAGGCGCAGGACCGGATCGAAGTCGGCCGCAGCGGTTCGGTGCTGGGCGATTTGGCCATGGCGCGCATCTCGATTCAGGACGGCGCGTTTATCCAAGGCCGCGTGGATATCTGCGTGGTGGGCAAGCCCACCACGGCGGAGCCACCCGCGGCCGCTCCCGCCGAGCCGCCGGCGGAGCCGGTAGCGAGCACAGCCGCCGCCGCCGCCGGCGCAAAACCGGCTACGGGGCCCAATCTGCAGGGGCGACTGCTGGATCATCATGTCTGAGACATTGAATGGCGCGGGACCCCGCGCGCTTACGGCGCGCGGCCCGCTTAACGCTCGACTGGGCTGGGGGCCCGACCCCAGCCCGCTCGCGGTTCCATTGAGCTTCCCCTTTTATGTTGGATAAGGTCCGCAGTCTGTTCCAGCCCGAGGCGATGCCGATGCACGCGGCTCGCTCGGCCGCAGTTCTTGCTCCCACGCGCGCGCCCGTGCATGGGACGCTGCGCCACAGTAATGGCCTGCAGGAGTTTCTGCGCGGCTGGGATAAAGCCGAGGGCCGACGCGTCCTGGACCTGGGCTGCACCTCACGCTCGAACCTCACCTATTTCACCGAGCGCGACCATAGCATCTACAGCGACGATCTGCTGCTGGAGTGCGCCGAGGCGCGTTATCAGGTCATTACGGATGCTGGTCCCGGCTTCGACGCCGCGCTCTGGCTGCGCGAGAACCTTCAGTTCTCCGCGGCGCGGTTCGACGCCATCTTGCTCTGGGACCTGGTGGACTATTTGCCCGAGCCGCTGGTGAAGCCGCTGCTCGAGCGCCTGACCTCGGTTTTGCGCCCCGGGGGCACGGTGCTGTCCTATTTCCATACCCGCGATGCCGGACCCGAGGCCCCCTTCGTGCGCTATCACATCTATGACGACGAGACCCTGGAACTGCGTCCGGGGCGGTCGCAGCGGCTGCAGCGCATCTTCAATAACCGGCACGTCGAGAACCTGTTCCATGGCTATCGCTCGGTGAAGTTCTTCCTGGCGCGCGACAACCTGCGCGAAGTGATCGCGATCAAGTAAGGGGGGGAAGGGGTAGCCGCAGAGCTCTACGACTACCCCGGTGGGTTTAGGGGGAACAGCGTCCTCATTCCGGCGCAAAGGAGGAATGAAGGATACTCCTCTAGATGCCCGCCTCTGCGGCGCTTGTCGCTCGCCGCTCGCCGCAAAGCTTTTTCCCCTCCCGTTCCGGTACGGCGCTGGCGGACGGCGGGGCATTTTCCCGTTTTGCTGCTATCCTCACCCCATGCTGGGCAAATGGGCGGTGCTGCCGCCGCTGTGGGTTGCTCTGAGCCTGGTGGCCGCGGCGGCATTGCTTGGCGCGGGGCCCGGCGTGGCTGCGCCACACCACCCGCTTCACGCTCGGCTGGGCTGGGGGCCCCCGGTGCCCCAGCCCAGCCTGCGCGTATCGCCGGCGCCGCTGGCGCGGCAGATTTTCGAGCAGTTGATTGACATCAACACGGTCGGCGGCCATGGTACGACAGCCGCGGCGCGCGCACTGCAGCAGCGCTTTCTGAAGGCGGGCTTTGCGCCGGCCGACGCGCAATTGCTCGGCGCGAACCCCAATAAGATGAACCTGGTCGTGCGCCTGCACGGCACCGGCGCCCGGGCGCCCATCCTGCTGATCGGGCACCTGGACGTGGTACCGGCGCCGCGCGGGCAATGGAACACCGATCCGTTTCACCTGACGATTGTCCACTACACCTACTACGGCCGTGGCGTGCAGGACATGAAGGATGGCGACGCCATCTTTGCGGCTGCGTTGCTCACGATGAAGCGCGAGGTTTACCGGCCCGACCGCGACATCATCGCCGCGTTTACGGCGGGCGGGGAGGACGGGCGCAGCAACGGGGTTGACTACCTGCTGACACACGAGCGCAAGCTCATTCAGGCCGCCTTCGTGCTCAACGCGGATGCCGGCGGGGTGGATGCGGTCCAGGGCCGGCCGGTGTTCATGGAAGTCGAGGCGACGGAGAAGCTCTATGCCGATTTCCAGCTTTCGCTGACCAGCCCCGGCGGCCACAGCTCGCTGCCCACCGGTCACAACATTATTTACGAGCTGGCGGCGGCACTGGGGCGGATGCAGCGCTATACGTTTCCGGTCGAGCTCAACGCCGGGACGCGCGCCTATTTTGCCGCCCGAGCCCGGCTCGACCACGGTCCGCGCGCGGCGGCGGAACGGGCAATTCTGCAAACGCCGCCGCCGCCGGCGGCGGTGAACTATCTATCCCATATACCGGAGCTCAACGCGGTGCTGCGCACGACGTGCGTGGCCACGCGCGTGAACGCCGGGCTGGCCAACAATGCGCTGCCGCAAAATGCGGATGCCATCGTGAACTGCCGCATCCTGCCCGGCCATTCCGCGCGCCAAGTGCAACAGAAGCTGGCGGAGCTGGTCGCCGACCCCGCCGTGCGCGTGCAGTATGTCAGCCGCGGCGTGGTGTCTGATCTCGCGCCCGCGACCGTATCGAATCCGCCGGTGGCGCTCAACCCGGAGGTGATGCGTCCGCTGCGGAAGCTCGCTGCGGCGATGTGGGGCGGTATTCCGGTGATTCCGATCATGGCCGAGTACGCGACCGACGGCAAATACACCAACGCCGCCGGGATGCCCACCTATGGTCTGTGCGGCATTCAGCTCAACGAGAACAATCTGCGCGCGCATGCCCGCAATGAGGACCTGCCCATGGCGACCTTCGACCGGGGCGCGGTGTTCTACTACCGTTTTCTAAAGATACTCAGCGGAGGCGCGTAGTTGCGGCTGGACAAGTGGCTGTGGGCGGCGCGCTTCTTCAAGACCCGGGCGTTGGCCTCGCGCGCCTGTGATTTGGGCCGCGTGCTCGTCGCCGGTCAGCCCGCCAAGCCCGCGCGCGAGCTGCGCGGAGGCGAGGCCCTGCAGATCACGACCGAGGGCGGCGTGTTCGGGGTCGAGGTGGTGGGCCTGAGCGAGGTGCGCGGTCCGGCGGAGGCGGCGCAGAAGTTGTACCGCGAGTCGGAGGAGAGCCGGGAACAGCGCGCCCGCGCCGCCGCCGAGCGCCGGGCGCCCTACGCCGGCGCGCCGCCCACGCCCGGACGCCCCTCCAAGCGCGACCGCCGGCGCTTACAGAACCTGCGCGGCCGTTCCTGAGCGCGACAGCGCCGGGACGCCAGATCTTCGCCCGCATCCAGTCAAAGTGATCGTCGTAGGTCCAGATGGCTGCGCGATGTCGCGCCCCCATAACCGCTAGCACTGCGTCCACGAGCGTGTAGGACTCCCATAGAACCGGAAAGATAACGGTGGTGGCGCGATGCTCGCGCGCCGACTGCGCCATTTCAGACTGGGCACGCTCGTGCAGCGTATCGCCCGGGTCCACAGCCGCGAACCCGGTAGCGCTTAAGCCGCGAGCGGGACTACGCGGGAGCGCCGAAGCTTGCGGTCGCGGGTGAGCAGGGGCACCTGGTGCGCCAGGCTGGTGGCGGCGATGATCTCATCCGCCGGGTCGCTGTGAATATCGAGGTCACGCAGGCGCCGGCACACCGCCAGATCCAGCGGCCATACCTGCACGGCGCTGAGGCTGCGGTCAAACTCGACGGACTCGATGTCCAGTTCCACCCGACCCAGTCTGCGCAGGCTGGTCAGTTCCCATAGGACGATGGCGGAAATGCTCCACGGTTCCCGGCTCAGCAGCCGGCGCTCGGCGGGCGTCAGTCCGCCTGCCAGGGCGTAGACCAGCATGTGGGTGTCAAGATTGAGCATGCCAGGTGCGGCCGGTGCTCATGATGTCGCCGTGAACCCGGATGTTCCCTTTCATGCTGCCGATCAGGTGCTTGCAGCCGGCTTCGACCGGGACCAGCCTGGCGACGGGCTTGCCGTGTTTGGTGATCACGATCCCCTCCGGCGAGACCTGCTCGAGTAACGCCAGGCACTGCTCCTTGAATTTGCTCGCGCTCACCGTTTTCACAACCCCATTCTAGCATGGTCAAAAAAATTGACCACTTCTCATTTGCCGGCCGGCTGGGCCTCGAACAGCGAGGATTTATAGCGCGAGACGTTGTAGACGTAGTAGCGGGCATCGGGGGCCAGCAACACGGCCGGCGCGGTGCGCACGCCCGCTGGATTTTGCGGGGTGACGGTCAGCACCGTGGTGCGTTTTCCGCCGTGGCGAGGTCGAGCGCTGTGACGGTGGTGGTAAGTCCGTGGGCGCTTCTGAGGTAAAGGTGCTGGCCGTCGGCCGACCAGCCGATGGGGTTGTCGGCAGTGGTGAGCCAGGGCACAAGGCGCGACGCACCGCCGGCGTAGGGGTACAAGTACCATTTATGGTCGGTGGCGCTGAGCAGGGGAACGCTGTGGGGGCCGGGCGCGGGCGGGCCGCCGGCCAAGGGGCCGCTGAGGGCGCGGGGCGGACCATCGAGCGCGCCGTTGCGCATGGCTTGCACATAAGCGCGGACCTGAACGTTTGGGAGGCCGAAGACCAGCAGTCCCTGGCCCTGGGCCAGGATCCCGGCGCTGAGCAAGGTGAATTACGAATAGCGCAGCGGCACGGCGGCGCCGGCGCCGGTCGGCAGCAACTCATATTGGATGGGCGTCGTGACGATATCCACCTCGACGTACTGGCCGTCGGGCGCGTAGCGTTGCGGGTTGCCGTCGCCCAGGCGCAGCGCCGGACCGCCGTCGGTGGGGCGGATGTAGGCGGAAAACAGCGGTCCGCCACCGGTGCCGCATTCGCAAAAGACCACCTGCTTGCCGTCCGGCGATATCGCCCGCGGGAGGCTCCAGTCCTGCCAGGTCAAATCGCGCACGCCGGCGGTGCCGGGGAAGTGGCCCAGCATCTCGGTGCGCCAGTCATCCTGGGCGAGCAGCATCGCGCCGCCCGGGGTGAGATCGAAGAGCTGCACTTTGGAAGGGAAGCGCCGCAGCACGCGGTCGTGCCCTCGCGTGAATGGCGTTGGAGATGTCCTCGTGCCGGGTGCCGCTCACCTCGACGGTGCTGTCGTTGGCCCACACCAGCCCTTGCATGCTGGCGAATCCTTTGGCTAACACACGCGGCCGACCGCCGGCGGCGGCGATGACGTCCACGCTGCCGCCGTCGGTATCGCCGAGAGGGTGGTCGAGAAAGGCGATCCAACGGCCGTCGGGAGAAAAACGCGGCGCGGCGATCCAGCCGGTAGGCGCTTGCCAAAGCACGTGGCCGAGCGGGTACTCGAGCTGGTAGGTTCTGCCCGCCGGGCGCACGGCCGCAAGCTGGCCCGAGGGCGAGAACGCCGCCGCGAGGACCGTGGTGGCTACGGGCCGCGCCGCGCCACCGGCGGCGGTCGCCAGCGTGCCCAGGCAATCGGTGAACTCAACCGGCTTGCAGTTCTGAATGATCGCGACCTCGCCGTTGGCGGACACATCGGCGAGCGAGCCCTGCAAGCCCAGCGCCCGCGGCTGCTGATCGCCGGCGCGGCGCTCGAAGATTTGCGGCGGCGCGCCGTCCCATTCGGCCGAATAGAGAATGCCGGCGCCGTGCGGCTCGAAGCGTGCGTTGTTGAGCGTGCCCTGGCGGAAGGTGAGCTGGGTGTAGACCGGAGGCGGCGGCGCCGCCGGAGTCCGCGTCAGCGCCCAGGTGGCCGCGGCCGCGACCACCACTGCGGCCGGCGTGACCCACCACGGCCAGCGCCGCTGCGGCGCCGGCGCCATGGGCAGCGCGACCTGTGTGGCCGTGCCGCCGCCGCTCAGGTTTTCCAGGGCAAAGGCCAGATCCTGCGCGCTCTGTAAGCGCCGCTCGGGCGCTTTTTCCAGACAGCGCTCGATGATGCGTGTCAGCGCTGGCGGCAGACCGCGGTCGGAGCTGGCCAGCTCGACCGGCTCCTCATTCAGCACCGCGTGCAGGGTTTCGATGCCCGTCGCCTTATGGAAGGCGCGCTTGCCGCTGGCCATCTCGTAGAGCACCGTGCCCAGGCTGAAAATATCCGAGCGCGCGTCGGTCGCCTGTCCGCGCGCCTGCTCGGGGGCCATGTAGCCGACCGTGCCCAGCACCGCGCCGGGCATGGTCGAGGCCACCATGGTCGGGGCTTCCGAGTCGGCCAGCGCGCCCATCGCGGCTTCCGCCTTGGCCAGACCGAAATCAAGAATTTTGACGCGATCGTCCTTGGTGATGAAGATGTTTTCCGGCTTGATATCGCGGTGCACGATGCCGTGGGCGTGCGCAGCCGCCAGGCCTTGCGCGATGGCGGCGCCATACTCGCCCACTTTGCGCGGAGCGATGGTTCCGGCCTGCATGCGCTGCCGCAGCGACTGCCCGTCGAGCAGCTCGGAGACCAGCTAGGGCCGGCCGTCGAGCTGGCCGATGTCGTGAATGGCGAGGATGTTGGGGTGGTTGAGCGCGGCCACCGCGCGCGCTTCCTGCTCGAAGCGCCGCAGCCGCTCGTCGCCGGCGGCGACGTCCATTGATTGGCGCGTCCCGCGTTCGGGCAACAGCTTGAGCGCGACTTCGCGCTTCAGACGGGTGTCGAGGGCGCGATACACCTCGCCCATGCCGCCACTGCCGATGAGCTCTTCAATCCGGCAGGGCCCGGCCACGGTGCCCGATGCCAAAGACATGGCACCACAATATCAGTTTTTGCCGCTAGCTCAGTTGCCCGACGCGCCGGTGAAGATGTCCTTGGGCAACAGGACGGCCACGCCCATGTTCTGATCCACCAGCTCGCAGTCATGCACGTTGCCGGCGACGCTGAGCAATTGGTAGGCGTCCTGTTTGCTCATGTGCTTGTGCTTCACCAGGAAATCAATCATGTTGTCGAGCGCCTCGGTGGTGGCCGCGGTCAGGAATTTGTTAAAGCCGAAGGAGATGTAGTTGGTCGGCGATTCCGCGCGCGGATAGCTGAGACCGGTGTGCTTGATGAGATCGAAGCGGAAGGTGCCTTCGAGCGAAGTTTCAATCGCGGTGATATCCACCTCGCCGTCGCCCTGTCCGGCATGGCCGTCGCCGACATAGAACAGGGCGCCGGGCGTGAAGACGGGAAAGTAGATGGTCGTGCCCGCGACCAGATCCTTGCAATCCATGTTGCCGCCCATCAGATCCGGAGGTACGGAGCTGTGGCGTCCGTAGCTGGCCGGCGGCGCGACGCCGATGCTGCCGAAGAACGGGTGCAGCGGCAGCGTGATGCCGGGGGCGAACTGGCCCGTCATGGTGCTCCAGTCGAGCGGGATGATGCGCATCTTGAACAAGCCGGGCTCGACCAGGTAGCCGCTGCGCGGCCCGAAGGAGTTGTAGGCGTAGGGGACGCGGCCGGCGATCTTGAGGATGTGGACGGCGAGGGTGTCGCCCGGTTCGGCGCCGCGGATGTAGATGGGGCCGGTGAGGATGTGGCCACCGGGCCCCTTGACGGTGCGCGGGGCGTGGGCAAAGGCGGTGTAGACATCCTTGAGGGAGGTCTCAATCTCCGAGGCCGGGACGCCGGCGCGCGCCAGCCCCTGCGGGCTGTTGGTGATGAGCGTATCCACGCTGACCACCGCGCCCGGGTTGACGGTGAGCACGGGCTTGTCGCCCACCCAGTAGTGTCCCCAGGTTACGGTTTTGGGCGTGGCAGGCAGATGGATGGGAGCTTGCGCGGCGGCCAGCGCGCCCGCCGCGCAGAGGGCGGCGGTACAGGCGACAAGAGAGACTTTGGTCATGGTTGGGTGACACCTCGACTTGGACAGAAAAGATTCTATTCCGATACGGGAGGTCGTGTCCACGCCGGTGAATCCGCGGTCGAGATTCCCGGCCAGGTATCGAAGTTACAAAAGAATTTTTTTGCTCCGGGATATTGACTTCGCCACACAGTCGGAATACAAAAGATGGATACCAGCGCGTCGGGTCATCCGTCCGTGAAGTGTCCCGCCGGGCTGTCCTTCTTGAGGATGACCATGAACATTCGCACCGCGCTTCGTCCGTTGCTTCGATTTGCCGTGATTGCCTTAGTGTTGGCCGGCGTACCCTGGGCCCTGCTGCCCGCCGCCGCGCAGACCGGCGCCACCGGCCAGATCGTGGGCAGCGTTTCTGATCCCTCGGGTGCCGTGGTGCCGCACGCGGTCGCCATCGTCACCGATATCGCCACCGGCGCCGTGCGCACCGCCAGCACCAATGGCGTGGGCATCTACACCGTGCCGCTGCTGCCGCCGGGCAACTACGCGGTGAGCATGACGGCGAGCGGCTTCAAGAAGGCGACCAACACCAGCGTCGCCGTCTCCGCCGCCAC
>JBOGKL010000036.1:0-9343 GCA_050745525.1 Terriglobales bacterium
CATGCGGACAGGTAGGCGTCAGCTTCGGAGTCTGTGAGGACCCGTTCTCTTTGCCGCTCACCTTTGGCCAGCGTGATCTTGGGCGCGCGTTCGAGTTTCCCCAACTGCTCGGCAAGGTTGAGACTGCGGCGGAGCACACGCAGGCCGCAGTTGAGCGTGCCGGGGCAAAGCCTGCCCTGGTGCTGGGCGATGAAAAACGTAGCGTGCTGGCTGTTGATCTGCGGCAGAGGCAGCTTGGCGAAGTCGCACGCCAGCAGATAACGAGCGCCGCGCCAGTAATAGACGGCCGTGTTCGGCTTGGTCGCGAACACCGTGGTGACGTGCGGCAGGAATTGATTCTTCAGGAACTCGCCCAGCGTGGGCGGTGCGACTGCTGGCTTGGGTTCAAGCACGCCCCAGTTCCCCTTGGCAAGCTGGGAGCGTATCTCGGCTTCAATCTGCCGCGCCACCTTCGCCGACGCCGCACGGGTGCGTTTCTGCACCAGCTTCGTTTCCCAGCGGAACTTGATCGTGTAATAGCGCCGCCCTCTGGGTTTGAAGATCATGACGCCCTCCGTACCGGCGTACCAGCTTTCCGTGGCCGTCCGCCCTTCCTGCCGTTTTCGCGGGCAATCTCTTGCAGCCGCTCCAGCCCGTACCGCTCCAGCCGCACGCGGTAGGACTTGCGCCCCATCCACGCCGCCGCTTCCCGAACTTGTTTGGGTGCCATGCAACTGTCTTAAACGTTTTGGTTATATGTGTCAAGCCAGTACTGCGCGGCGCTGACACGATGGGGGCACTCGCGCCTGTTCGCATGGCCCGGGCTTCGACCCGGTTCCATTGCGCGGCCGGTTGAACTGCACGCGGCGCGAAGACGCAAGACCGGGGGGGGCATTTCCGACCGTTGAATCTGTAGCTATCGCCTGTCACTGGCCAGACCCCCAAAATGCTAAGCTGCGACTGATGCGGCAGGCTGTGACTGATCCTCACGGCTCACGGGGTGTGCTCCACCACGCCCCCGCCGCTCACGTGGAGGTGAGCGATGAAGTCAACGCCGAAAACGCAGCGCAAAAGCGGCCGCGCGCGGTCCAAACGCGCTACGGAGCGCACCCTGCAAATCGCAGATGAAGCTGAACGGATGGCCGCCTGGTGGAATGCGGAAGCCACCCACCCGAACGGCAATAGGCTGCTCAGGTTTGCATTGGACGCGCGGAAGATTGCCCCGCTGTTTTCGCCGGGAATACCAGCGCCCGACAAGGAGATGACACACACGATTTTTAAGTGCTCGGTCATTGCATCTTGCAGAGCTGCCGGAGCGCGGGGCGTATACAGGCGGGCCGCCGACATATTGCACCTACTTCCCGGCTTCGAGAGGGCGGACGAAACGAACCTCCGGCTGCTGGCCCATGAGCGCTCGGGTCTGGTTGCCTACTTTGAGCCACCGATTGGCCCAAAGGCAGGGAGGCCAGTGGCAGCCGATCTGCTCAGGATGATTAAGAACTTCTCCGCAAACAGCCAATTCCGGCTGGAATTCATGCGCGCGATTGAGCCATACATGGCGGAGGCACAGCGTGAGAAAGCCGCAATGTTCCCAATGCCCAAGACTCTGGCTGCACTGCTCGGTCAGACCGTAGTTGCCGGACCCAAAAAATAGGGTCGGCAACTACTCGTCACGCCATTGGCGAGGGGCGTCTTGTTGAGGTAAATGCTTACCAACACAGACACTCACTACGCCGCTCCGCTCCCGCTGCTTTCACTCTGTAGCGCAGCCAGGCGGCTAGGGCTATCGGTCTGGACCCTGCGCGCTTGGGCGGCGCGCGGCCGCATCGCAACCGTAGAGATCGGCAGCCGTGTCCTGGTCAGCGAGGGCGAGCTACAGCGCATCGTCGCCGAGGGCACACGCCCGCGCCGCCAGCCCCAGCCGGAGACCGTGCTGGCGATGCCGCGCTGTCCCGAGGTGGCCGAGTGACCGCCCGCGACCTGGCCGACCGCCTGGGCGCACGGCCCACCGGCGCTGGCCGCTGGCAAGGAAAATGTCCCGCGCACCCCGACCGCACGCCGTCCTTGAGCATCCGCGAAGGAGCGGGCGACCGCGTGCTAATCCGGTGTTGGTCCGGCTGCGACACCAGCGCCGTGCTGGCCGCCGCCAACATATCATGGCGCGACGTGTGCGGCGCGCCCACATCGGCTGTGGACCGCGCCCGGCTGGCGCGAGAGGGTGGGCGGCGGCAAGTGGCCGAGGCCGCCGAGCGGCGGCGCGAGCGCAAGCGCACGAACCTGCTGCGCGAATCGGACGGCACCCTGGAGCAACTCGCGCGAAAACTCACGCTCGAACCCGGTGGCGGCGGCGAAACGTATCACGCCCTGCTTGGCGCGCGGCGAATCGCCGAAGGAGGGGATCCATGGGCGTGAGCGCGGCGGAAGTTGGCTTTCAAAAGGGCGGCCTGGAGGCCGAGGTGAAAAATGCAAACGCGCTGCTGGGAATCGCGCCGATAATCGAACTCACTGCCCGTGAATCGCCAAAAGCGGTGGACGAAGCCGTGCCTGCCTCCTTGCGGAGTGGCCCACGCTCCTGTTTGGCATCGAGTTCAACGATCCGCACCACCTCGCCCGCGCGTTGATAGATGCGCAGCGTGTCGGCGTTTTTAACTAGCAGTTTTTCGACACGCTGGCGCAGTGGCAGCGCGTGCGCGAAACCAAAGAAGACGGCCTTGTATCCCGCCGCGTGGACTGCCCGGCAAGAATCGCGCTTGCCTAAGGTCTCCGTGAGATTGATCGCCGAGACGGCACTGAGTTGGATCCTCGGATCGTGGAAGATCCCCGCGCTTACCGGCGTGATCGCGGCCCCGATCATGCGCGCGGATGGGAGCATTATTTCCGCGACCGGCTACGACGCGGCGACGGGGCTTTTTCTGACTGGAAACGGCTGGACGGCGATACCGGACACCCCCACCGGCGAGGATGTCCACCGCGCCCTGACCATGCTCAAAGCGCCGTTTTTTGAGTTCCCGTTTATCGCCAATGAAGACCGAAGCGTGCTGCTGGCCGCGATCCTCACCGGCCTGCAACGCCGCCTGCTGCCATCCGCTCCGCTATTCGGGTTCACGGCCCCCGTAATGCGCAGCGGCAAAAGCCTGCTCGCTGAGGCCGTGGCGATCATTGCCACCGGCCAGCCCGCACCAGCCATGGCGGTAAGCGGCGACCGGGAGGAAATACGCAAGGGCGTTGCGTCCATCTTGCGCGAAGGTCATGCGCTGGTGAACCTCGACAACATCGAGCACCCGCTGGGGTCGCCGGACCTGGCGCGCGCCATCACGCAGCCCGAATATGCGGATCGCCTCTTGGGGGAGAGCCGATTGCTGCGATTGCCCACCAATTCGATGTGGATGGCGACGGGGAACAATCTCGCATTTCGCGGTGACCTGACAGTTAGGGCGCTGCTCTGCCGCGTCGATGCTCAAGCCGAGAGGCCCGAGGAACGGACCTTTGCGATTCCCAACCTCAAAGCTCACATTGCCCGGAACCGGCGGAAGTTGGTCTCGGCGGCCATAACGATCCTACGCGCCTACCACGTAGCCGGACGCCCGGACAAAAACCTGCCCGCATGGGGCGGTTTTGACGAATGGAGCGCGCTGGTCCGATCCGCTCTGGTATGGGCGGGCGAAGCTGACCCTTGCCGCACCCGCCAGCACGTGATCGAGGATGACCCTGATCGGGAGCGCACCGGCGCACTGCTGGCGAACTGGCACCGCGTATTCGGGCATAGGAGCGTTCCGGTGGCGGAGGTGGCAGCCAAGACCGCATCCGATGCTGCGCTACTCGATGCCGTCCTAGCGGTCGCTCCCAGCAAAAACGATCCGCGCCAGCCGGACACTTTCAGACTGAGCGGGTGGTGCCGGCGTGAAAAGGACAAGATCGTAGCCGGTTTGGTCGTTCGCAAGGCCCAAGGCGACTGCCGGGCCGGAGCATGGCGGGTGTCGGATGCGAGTTCTGCGACATTTGCGACATTATCCAGCCAGCAAAAAACAAAACCGGCGGATGTCGAAGGAGGAACTGATTTACATCGAGGGGAAAATCTCGCAAATGTCGCAGATGTCGCGCCGGAGCCGGACCCGGCGACCGCCCAAACTGGCCTTTTTGGAGGTGCATTATGACCGCGTTGCAGGTGATCGATGGGTTCCGCGCCGTTGGTGGCCGCCTGATTCCGGCAGGCGACGGGCTGCGGTGGGAGTCGCCGGTTGAGCCCCCACGGGCGCTGATCGAAGCCGCAAAGGAGCGCAAGCTGGACCTGCTCATGCTGCTGGGCCAGCCCGAGATTCCCTGCCCGACGTGCGGAACGCACGCTTGGCAGCGGGATTCGGTGGGCGCATGGGCGTGCGGCGCGTGCCAGCCGGACTCGGTTTTCGGCCCGCTTCCAGCTTATCCAGCCGAGGCCGAGGCGGAATTTGGGCTACGGACCAAGCTGCGCCAGCCGGGTTATGCGGCACTGACCATCTCGCAGCCGGTGGTTTCCGGCAACGTGCGCGTCTGTCAGATTGCCGCCGCCGCCGTGGTTTGGGCCGCCGGTGGCCCGGAGGAACTCGCCCGCCGCCATGCCGCTGCTTGGGATGGCATCAGCCCCGCGCTGCTCGAAGGCCACGCCATTAGCTTCCGGCCCGCGCCCGGTGCGCTGGCAATCGGCGAATGGGTCCGCACGCCGTCCGGCAGCGCCGCCGAGGTGCTGGCCCATGACACCAGCAGCGGTGAGGTACTGCTGCGCACCCGGGCCCCGCCGCCACGCTGGGCATGGTGTTCGGATGCCGCGCTGGTGAGTGAATTCGATTGGGAGGGACGATGAGTACAATCCTGAACGCCCTGATGGCAAACCCAATTGCGAACGCGCAATTTGCCACGGAAATGGCGCTGCTGGCGCTGTCGTTTGCGCTGAGAAGTCCGAGGCCACGGCCATGACCATGCGCACCCCGCCGCCCGCCGTGGTGATCGAGCTATGGAACCGCGTGGCCACCTCCGTTCCCAGCAGCGGCTACGACAACAGCGACCTGCTGGCGCTGGAGCCCAACCCCTGATGAACGCGAACGCCAAAGGCAAGCGCCCTGACGTGCGCGAGCTATGAGCGCAACCGAAAATGAGGGGGTGCTGGGACATGGTGAGGCTCCCGGCGAGGCTGCCACGGTCAACGTGGCGCGAAATCCGGAGGCTAAAAAGCGCACGCGGCCGTGGCCGCGCAAACCGCCCGGCACCCCGCCCAACCCGCTGACGTGCAAGTTCACCGGCATCGAGTGGTTCCGCGCCAACGGCCGGCTTGGAGCCAAGGCGGCATGGGCGAAGCTGACGCCCGAGCGGCGCCGTGAACATATGCGGCTGATGACGGAGCGCTCCGCCGCCGGCCGAGTCGCGCGGAAGCTTCAGGCCGCCGCCGTTGCCGCACGCGGCGATGGAACCGCTGGCGATGGAACCAATGGAACCATCCCAGATGGAACCGTCCTGGATGGAACCACGGCAGACGCGAGCGTCAAACCGTAGCCGGCGGCCGCCAGGGAAGCGCGGCCGGCCCCATCCCCCGCTTCGGCCGCGGCGGATGGAACCGCTCGGCGCGGCATTGCCGCCTTCGGCCGCCTGGTTGACACCACCGCGCCTTGGCAGTATTGTTCGCGGTGATGGAACAAGCGGCCCCCGGCAGCGAGCAAACGCCGGCGGCGCGCCGCGACCCGGAGAGTATGAAACCGTTTGGCGCCGGACTGGCGAACTCTACGGCGGTGACGCGGATTTGCTCGCCGGTCTGCTGCCATTGTCCGACCCGCGCCGGCGCGTAGTAGAGTTCGGGAAGCAGCGCGCGAGCAGGGACGGGGTGGAGCGTGGCTAGCGACTGGAGGGACCATGGAAGTGGCGCAGGGAGATAAAGGGCTCAGGTCAGTACGCGCGGATGGCGGCCGCGCGGCGCTCGCATGGGTGGCTCGCGGCCTTTGGGCTGCAACGCTGGTGGTGGCCGTTTGGATAGCGGCGGCCCGTGGGGGCGCCCGCTACCAGATCATCCAGACGGGCTGGTTCGAGAATTACCCCGTGATGCTCGACAGCTCTACCGGGCGCCTGGCTCCGCTCGCTGGTTGCTACCGCGGCGGCCGGCCCGGCTACGCCGGCGCGCTTCTTATTTCCGGCTGCACGCCGTTCCGGCCCGGCACGGGCAAGCTGCCGCCGGTCCCAGTTCCGGCGGGCGTGGTTTTGGAGCATGGGGCTAACCAATGAGACACGCGGCTTAACCTCGACCTGCTGTCCGGTCCGCGCCGCCGGGCAGGGAGCGTTCCCTGGGCCGCGTCGGCGAACGGACCCAGCGCGTGCGGGAGGCTCCGATGGAACCGGATGGAACCGCCGCGATGGTACCGGACGGCAGCGTCAGACGATAGCCGCCGCGGCGACGGAACCGCAACCGGCCCCCACCCCGGTCTGATTCCGAACCGGATGGAACCGCTCGCGCCCGGGTGCGCGAGCCGCGCAGCCGATGGCCGACCGTACGGGACACCGTAAGGGACCCCAATCTAAAACGGGCAGAAATTGGTAGTAATGGCCGCACCGGCAAAAGGCAGTGTTCATGCCGTGTTTGCAGTGACTTGCGCCTACTGAGTGCTACCGCTATTATGGCCCTTGTCGCACCTGTTAACCGGAGGGTTGTAGGTTCGAGTCCTACCTGAGGAGCCATTTTTTTCTACAACTTGCGAGTGGGCCGCCTCTGCTTCGGCTTCAACCGCTGGGGACTTTGCGGGGGACCCCGCCTCAATTTCACACGCAGTGGTGGCCTTTACCGCCGCCCGTAGCTCGGCCTCGGAGAAGTGCCCGTAGCGCGCCGCCACGATGAGCGCCTCGGCAACAGTGGCCGCCGAGATGAGAAGTTCCTTGTCGGTCTCCAGCGCGGTGGCACATGCATCACCTTGAGGTTCGCCAAGCAGGATGGCCATGAGCGCAGACGTGTCGAGGGCATCAATGCGGCAGACCGTCCTTGCCGTAGAGGAAATCCTGGCTGCGGGCAGCACTGGGGCCGGCGGTGCGGTTACGCCGCGCGGAGACACGGACGCGCTGCAGGAGCATGTGCCGCGCCTTCCGGTCGGGGTGGGGGCGGATCGGAGTCAGGCGCACGACGGGATGCCCGTGGCGCGTCAGGATCACCTCGTGGCCGGCCTCGGCCTCCCGAACCAGTTCTGTCAGCGACGCCTTGGCCTCGGCCATCGAAATTTTTTTCACGCTGCCACCTCATTGCAATATAGACCACCCAATGGACCGTATTCATCGCGTCCACAACTCAGTTCCAGTTGCGGGCGCCGCGCCACCAGGTCTGCAGGGCGGGATGGAAGCCGTTGCAGAGCCAGATGGTGTAATGCTCCTCGGGCATGGCCAGGGGATCGTTGAGCGCAGGACCGGCAGTGAAGCTCGAGCAGTGGGCGGCGACGGAGGAACGGGGCCAGTGGAGCAGGATGACGTGCGCGCCGGTGTAGGCGCGCGGTCCCCAAAACCAGTAGTTCTGATGGGTGCTGATCGCCGGCGGAAGACCATAGCGCGGGCCGAAGAAATCCACGGCGCCGGCATCGCCATAGCTGCCGCCGAAGATGGCCGTGTCGGCGCGCTCGGCCGGGGGCAGCGAATCGTAGACCGTGGCCACGGCCGCGACTAACTTGCGCCATCCGAATTGATCGGAATAGGACTGGGGCAGCGTGCTCCCCGCCTGCGCCGACTCGGTGTGCGTGGGCGCGAGGCCGAGCGCCTGCTGATAACGGATGAACTGCTGGATCGAGAGCACCGGCACGCTGAGAGGCAGCAACAGCAGGCCGGTGGCCGTCACCGCGGCGATCAGCAGCGCGCGCGCCCAGACCAGTCGCCGGCGGCTCAGCCATGCCTCCCACGCCACTGCGCCGGCGGCGAACATCAGCGGGTAGACCGGCGCGAGATAGTAGTCCTTGCCGTGCAGGAAGAGCATCAGCAGGAAGATGGCCAGGAAGGCCCAGCCCAGGGCGCGCACCTTGCGTCCGCGAGGCGAGAAGAAATAAATGAGACCGGCGGCCCAGACGATGCCGCTCACCGGGTTCAGCATGCGGAACTGCTGGGCGATGAAGGCCAGCGGTGGCAGAACCACGTTCTTGTGCAGGCGGCGGACGTTGTTCAGATCCACCCAGGTCGGCCAATGATGCTGGATCTGCCAGATCAGGTTGGGCAGCACCAGGACGAAGGCGATGGCCAGCGCCAACCAGAACCAGCGGGTCTTCGCCCAACGCCGCGCCGGGGTGAGGAGAAGGCCGACGAGGAACGCCCCTGCGAAAAAGACCATCGAGTGCTTGTTCTCGACGCCAAGTCCGGCCACCAGGCCGAGCCAGGGCAGCAGCTTCGGATCGTCGCGCTTGAGGGCCAGCAGCAATAGCAGCGCGCAGCCCATCCAGAAGAGCGGCTCGAAGGCGTTCATCGAGAAGCGGTAGTCGTTGCCCACAATCACGGGCGCCAGCAACGTACACAAGCAGGCCAGCAGCACCCCGAAGCGCCGAGCTCCCAGCGCGCGCGCGATACCGCCTGCCAACAGCACCTCGCCCGCGGCGGCCAGGACCGTGAACGAGCGGATGGCCTCTAGGGACGTGCCAAAGAGAAACATCTCGGCGCGCAGCAGCCAGACCGACAGGGGCGCAAAGTCCACATAGCCCGCCGCCAAGTGATGGCTGCAGGCCAAAAAATAGAGCTCGTCACGGAAGTAACCGTAGCGGCCGTTGGTCAGGAGGTGGAGGACGGCGGCGGCAAGAGCGCAGTACCCGGCCAACGCCAGCCAGCTCGTCCACCGCCTTCGCGCCGCAGTGGTCACGAGCACGGGATTCGCCACGGACATTGGGTAAGGATACGGTATCGGACACAGCAACGTTTGTTGCGGCGTAGTGGGACACGCTTTCACCCGGGTTCTTGACACCCGCGGCCGCCTGAGCTAGGCTCGCCGGTATCGCAACAGTTGCCGCGAAAGGGAGCAATCCTTATGCGCAAGAGCGCGTTTGTACTGGCCGTTTCCGTCCTCACCCTGGCCGTGCTGGCCGGGGCGCAGACCTCCAACACCGGCGCCATCGCCGGGCTGGTCACCGATGCCAGCGGAGCGGCGGTGCCCGGCGCCACCGTGACCGTCATCAACTCCGGCACCGGGGCGGCGGCCGTGCTGCGCACGCAACGCAACGGGAACTATACCGCGCCGCTGCTGCTGCCCGGCGCCTATTCGGTCGAGATCAGCGCCCAGGGCTTTACCACGGCGCATTATCCGCAGGTGCAGGTGAACGTGGCCGAAACCGAGACGCTCAACGCGAAGCTGGCGCTGGGCAGCGAGCAACAGACGGTCACGGTGACCGCTCAAGGT
>JBOGKL010000037.1:0-10015 GCA_050745525.1 Terriglobales bacterium
AGTCGCAGCTGCGCGCGGCGCTGGCGCATTTCGATTTGGCCGAACGCAAGCTGGATGCGCTGCGGCAGGGATACTCCGGCCTGCTGGGGCAACTGCAGCAGGCCATTGCTGCGGCCGCCTTTGTCACTCCGGATCTGAGGATCGGCGATGCGGTCCGGGCCGGCGTGAAGCCCGCCAGTCCCAGGGTTGGATTCACCCTGGCCGCGGCCCTGCTGCTGGGCCTCGTCTTTGGACTGGCCGGCATCTGGGCGTGCGAGCGGAGCGACGATCGCCTTTGGCTTCCTGAAGCCGGCGAACTGGGCGTCGCCGTGGCTGCGACCCTGCCCGCCCTGCCGCCGGGCGAAACGGCGTGGGCGCCGAAGGTGCGCGGCGCCTTGACTTCGCCCCGGTTTTCCGATGCCATCGAGGTGTGTGCGGCCGCGTTGCTGGCTGCGCACCGGGAGGCCGGCACCAGCGTTGTGCTGCTCAGCAGCGTCTCGGGCGGAGAAGGCAAAACCGGCCTCGCCCTGCCGCTGGCGGAGCGTCTGGCGCAATTCGCACCCGTACTTGTCCTCGATGCTCACGCCGCCCGTCCGGCGCTCCATCACGCCTACGGTGGCGCGCCCGAGCCCGGACTCACGGAATTGCTTACCGGCGAAGCGGAGATCGAAATGGTTTGGCACGCGAGCCAGAGCGGAATCGCTCCCTCGGGGGCGGCGCTGAGCTACATCAGCGCCGGACGCGTCACCAGCAGTGGCCTGACGATCCCGTTAACCTCCGGCGTGGTTGGCAGCTTGCTGGCGGGCGCGCGCGCGCGCTTCGATTGGATCGTCGTTGATGGACCGCCGGTGCTGGCCGGCGCGGAGGCAGGACTGTGGGCCGGTTTGGCCGATTGCACGCTGCTGCTCACCCGCTACGGAACCAGCTCGCGGCGCGAGGTGCGGCGCTGCCTCGATGTGCTGGAGCGCTCCGGAGCGCAAGGGCTGGCGCTGGTGGTGAACGGAGCGCCCGAGCACGCCTGCACCCCACCGCTCGAGCTCTGGCGGCCGCAAGCGGCGGTGAAACCGGCGGCCGAATCCATGCGGCTGCGGGCCTGAGCTATGGCCACTGGGCCGCCCTCGACGTGGGCCGCGGCTTCTCTGTGGACCTCGGCTCCCTGGGCCCAGGATTCGTGGAGGGGGATATCGCGGCGGCGCTGGGAGTGGGCGGCTGCCGCCGTTCTGGGCGTGCTGGCCGGGGGTCTGGCCGCTTGCGGCTGGACGTGGGCAGGGTTGGGGCTGGTTGCCGCCGTCGCGCTGGCTTGGGCAGGCGCGCATCTGGCCTGGAGCAGCATCCAAACGGTGCTGCTGGCAGCGCTGCTGTTCGTGCCCGACGCGGTGAGCGGGAAAACCTTGGGCTTGCGCGTGACCTGGTCCGCGGGCCTCACCTGGACCAATTTTGTCGTGCCTGGCCTGGCGCTGCCCCTGCTGGCCGGCGCTTTCTGGAAGGGCCAGAAATTGTGGCCCGAACGCTTCCCGGGCTTGGCGCGTTGGATGCTGGCGCTGCTGGCGTGGTCGCTGTTGGTGCTGGCGGTCACCTCACTCGAATCCGGCGTCTCATTGCTGTCGCCCACCGGCCTGCTCAGCATTCTGGCGCATGCCTTCAAGCTGGCGCTGTTTATCGTCATCGGCGTTGCGCTGGCCAGCGGCGGCGCGAGCTGGCGGCGAGGAGCCGAACGGCTGCTGCTCTGGGGCATTGCCCTCAACGCTGCGGTGGGCCTGGCGCAGGTAGGCGGATGGGTCGCCGCCCTCAGTCCGCTGGCGCAGGGCAGTCATCCGCGTGCGACGGGGTTGCTCTATGACGCCAACCTCTACGCGGTCTGCACGAGTTGGGCTCTCCTGTGGCTTTTGTGTCAGCCACCGCAGCCGGGACGGCGGCGCTGGGCCTACTGGGCGCTGACGCTGGCGGTGGCCGGCAGCCTCGTCGGCGCCGGCTCGCGCGCGGGCTTTCTTGCCTGTCTGGCGGGCGGGTGCGTGTTGTGGTTCTGCGGCCACCGCCGGGCGGTGGGGCGCGCCGCGCTGTTGCTGATCCTGATGACGTTGTTGTTTCCGGCACGAACCTGGCATCGGATCCGCTCGGCCGCCGACACCTACGCCCACTCCTCTGCCGGCGCGCCGATCGCCGCAGCCGACACCAGCACGCTGAGCCGGCTCGACAGCATGGGCGAGGCCGTGCTGCAGATCGGGCGCCATCCGCTGCTGGGGCTGGGCTTTGGGCGCGCTCTCTATCTGGGCGTGCCCGCGGTAGCTCCCGGACCGGTGGCGCCGCCCATCTTGTTTCGCGGCGCGCAAGACATGTATCTCACCGTTGAGGCCGCGGCCGGACCGCTGGGCCTGCTGCTGCTACTGTTCGCGATCGCGGCGCCGTTCCGGCTTCTCAATCGCGGGCAGCGCTACGCGGCCGCGGCGGTGCTGGCCGGATACGCAGGCGTGCTCACGGCGTGCCTGACCCAGGAGGCGCTGTGGAACGCGCGGCTGCTGGCGGTGGTGGTGATGCTCACGGCGAGTATCGGCATCGGCTGGCGGCGGGAGACGGAATGAGCCACGAAGGCGACACGTTTCTGGTGGTGAAGCTGGCGGCGGCCGGTGACGTGCTGCTGACCACGGCTCTGACGCGGGCGCTGCGCCGGGCTCACCCCCGCTCCACCATCGGATGGATCACGAGCCGCTACGCCGCGCCCCTGCTGGAGCGCAACCCCGATCTTGATGAGCTCATCCCCTTGCCGCTCGGAGGCGCCGGTTGGGGCGCGCGTGGCCGCGCCGGCTGGGCGTGGCTGCGAGCGCTCCTGGCCTGGCGGCGGCGCCACGGGCAGGGCACGGTTTTGCTGGCCCACCGCTCCCCCCATCTCGCCGCCAGCGTGCGCGCATTGGCCGGCGGCAAAGTTCTGGCGCTCGGCCGGGACGCGCCCTTCCGCACGGACCAACACCGCCTCGAATGGCAGGCGGGGCTGTTGCGCGCGGCCGGAATCGAAGCCGACGCCTTCGGTCTGCAGCCGGTACTGGCGCTGAGCGATGCCGAACGCCAGGCGGGCGAGGCCGCATGGCAGGGCGCGCCGGCGCATCCGCGCTGGGTCATCGCCCCAGGCGGGGCGAACAATCCCTGGTCGGCGATGCCGAACCGCTGCTGGCCGCGGGAACGGTTTCTGGCGCTCGCCTCGCGCGCTCGCGCCACCGGCGTCGCGCTTCGCTGGATGGGCGGCCCTGCCGACGTGCCTCTCATCCAATGGATTTGTGAGCGCCTGCCCCCCGCTGCCGGCGCCCACGGCGCCGGCAGCGGGAGCCTGCGCCAAAGCGCGGCCGTGATCGCCGCCGCCGACCTCGTCATCGGCAACGATTCGCTGCCGCTGGTAATGGCGCACGCTGTGGGCCGTCCTGCGCTCGGTCTCTACGGCCCCACCGCGGGCGCGCTCATCCATGCCTTCGGCGAGCCTCTGCTGCAGGGCAAGGTCGTCTGCGGCCCCTGTTACGACCCCCGCGACGGCGTGCACGGCCGCGCCTATACCTGTACCCGCGCCCGCTGCATGGAGGACGTCACGCTCGAGCGCGTCTGGCAATGTGCGCGGTTTTACCTGCCGCGCCCTCAGGTCGCCCATGCCCGCTGAAGCGCCGCGCATCGGTCTGGTGAACAAATTCTGGGGCCGCGATCGCGGCGGCGTGGAAGCCGTACTCGCCGCCGAGGCCCTCGCCCTCCAACGATGTGGCTTCCGCGTGTCCGTGCTCGCCTGCCGTCCGCTCGGCAGCGCCACGCGCCCCGCCCCGCCGGGCGTGAGTGTGCGCGAGCTGGGCGCGCCCGTGGTGGCTTCCATGCCCGTGTCGGCCCGCTTCGCCGCCGCCCTGGCGCGTTTGTCCCATCACAGCGACGGATTGCATTTTCATCTGCCGTTTCCGCTGGCGGAAGCGGCGGCCTTGTGCCTGCATAAGCGTGGTCCCTGGGTCGCGACGCTGCATGCCGAGGTCGTCGGGCGACCGGCTTGGATGCGTTTCTGCCAACGCCAAATTACCGAGCGCTGCCTCGCCCGCATGGACCTCATCCTCGTCAGCTCGGCGCCCAGCTCCCGCTGTGCGGCGCTCGGTTCGTGGCGCCAGCGCGTGCGTGTCGTCCCCTTTGGCTTCGACCTGCGGCCGTTCCTGCAAGCCGGCCAGCAGCGGCGGCAACAGTCGGAGCCGGTGGTGGTATTCCTCGGGCGGCTGGTGCCCTACAAGGGCGTGGATGTGCTGTTGCGGGCCGCCGTCAACGTGCCCGCGCGTTTTCACATTCTGGGCGACGGACGCGAGCGCTCGCGTTTGCAGCGCCTGGCGCAGGAGCTCGGCGTTGCCTCCCGTGTCCGCTTCTTCGGCCATCTGCCCGAGGACGAGCTGCCGCTGCGCCTGGCCGAAGGCGATATCTTCGTGCTGCCTTCCCGTTCCGCGGCCGAGACCTTCGGGGTGGCGCAAGTGGAGGCGATGGCGGCGGGCCTGCCCGTGGTGAACACGGCGCTGGCGACCGGCACCGATTGGGTGAGCGCGCACGGCGAGACCGGCCTCACCGTCCCGCCGGAGAATCCGGCCGCGCTCGCTGGCGCCCTGCGCCACCTGCTCGAAGATCGGCCCTTCCGCCTGGCCTGCGGCATGCGGGCGCGGCAGCGGGCGCACGAGCTCTTCGACATCGAGGCCCGCGGCCCGGAGATGGGCGCGCTTTTTCGCGAGCTGTTACCCGGCCGCGCTCGCGCCGCGGCGGTCAGATAAGTTCCAGCCGGCGCAGCGCCTCGAGCACTTCTTCCGCGTGGCCCGCTGGCCGCACCGGCGCCAGTACTTGCCGCACCACGCCGCGCCCGTCCATCAGCACTGTCGTGCGCACCACGCCCAAAAACTTGCGCCCGTACATGCTCTTTTGCTGCAGCACGCCGTAGGCATGGCAGACCGTGCGCTCTGCATCCGCCAGCAGCGGGAATGGCAACGATTCATGCCCGGCAAATTTCTTTTGTGCCGCTACCGTATCGGGCGATACCCCCACGATGGCCACGCCGTGGCGCCGGAACCGCGCGTAGCTGTCGCGAAATCCCTGCGCCTCGACGGTGCAGCCGGAGGTGCTGGCGCGCGGGTAAAAGTACAGCACCAGCGGATGCCCGCGGAAATCCTTTAGCGATCGCGTCTGTCCCTGCTGATCGAGCGCGGTGAAATCAGGAGCGGCATCGCCGGCTTGCATAGCTTCGACTCTAGCCGATTTCCCCGGCGATCGCCTCCAGCATCCGCTCCACCCCGCGGCGGAAATCGGCTGCCGGAGGCAGCAGGCTGAGCGCCAGGCAACTCTCCTGCTCCAGGCCGTAGAAATGCCCCGGATGCGTCAGCACGCCCGCGCCTTCCACCAGCCGCTCGGCCCAGGCAGCATCCGTGTGCAGCCGCGGCAGGCGCAGCAGGACATTCCATCCCCCTTCGATTACCAGCCGCTCGAGGGCCGGTTGCCGCGCCAGGGCGTCGTCAAGCCACGCCAGGTTATCCCGCAACCGCTCCCGGATTTGCGGCTGCATCGTGTGGCGCGCCTCGAGCAAGACCGCCGCCGCGCGCTGCACCGGCGCGCTCACAGAGAGGTGCAGATCGAGAATCACCTCCAGCCGCGCCCACGCGGGCCGTAGCAAGCGCTCCGGACCGAAGGCGGCGATCCACGCCAGCTTCATCTGCGGCAATGCCGACAGCTTCGACAATCCGTTGAGAACAAACGTCAGCGCCGGAGCGTCGGCGACATCGAGCGCCACGGGGGCGAACGGCGGCATGGCGTAATCGAAAAACACTTCATCCACGACCACCGCCCAATCCCGCGCCGCCGCCAGCGCCTGCACCGCGTCCCATTCCTTTGGCTTGATGTAATTTCCGGCGGGGTTATTGGGGTGGACCAAAAGCACGGCGCGCACATCCGGACCGGCCGCGGCCAGCGCCGGCAGATCGAGCTGCCACCCCTGGTCGTAGACCATCGTCGCCGGGCACAGGCGCACGTCGGCCAGCCCGGCCAACATCTCAAACAGCGGGTAGCTCGGCGAGGGCATGAGCACGGCGTCCCCCGCGTCGCACAGCAACCGGAACAAATGGCTATAGGCCTCGCTGGTGCTCGCCGTCAGCGCCAGGCGTTCCTGAGCGAGCGCCACGCCGCGCTCGCGGTAGTACGCCTCGACCGCCGCGCGCGCCGCCGCCGCCCCCAACGGCTGCGGATCGTAATCGAGCACCTCTGGATCGGCCAGCGCGACGGTAAGGGAGGCCGGATAGCGGAACCCACAGCGCGTCGGATTGGAGACGGTAAGATCGCACCCCGTGCCCTGCGCCCGGCGGGCTTCCCCCAGTTGGTGGAGGCGGTTGGGATCCAGGCGCCAGGCGGTCCGGCTCGACAGCACGCCCCATTATCGCGTGCCTACAATAGGGACAGCGATGGCGACGCAGTATCGGGACTGGGAGGCGGGGCTGACGGTGCGGAAATTCCGCCGCCTGGTCTGGCTGCTCATGGCCGCCATGACCATGTTTTTCCTGGCGCTGACGTTCGCCTACATCGTCCGCCACGGCATCACGATTTACTGGCTGTCCCCGGAGTTGGCGCTCATCCTGACCGCCAATACTTTCCTGCTGTTGGCGAGCAGCGCCGCCCTCTGGCGCGGCCGCGCCTTCCTCGCCGCCGGCCGGATGCGCGGCATGCTGCGTTGGACCGCCATCGCCCTGGGCTTCGGCGTCGCCTTCCTCTTGGGGCAGGCGCTGGCCTGGCGCACGCTCCTGCTCCAGGGCGTGTACTTGGGCACTTACCCCAACAGCGGCTTTTTCTACGTGGTCACGGCGGCGCACGCCGCCCATATTGTGGTCGCGCTGGCACTGTTGGCCTGGGTATTTTCCCGCGCCTGGCGTGGCCGCTTGCACCCCGACCGTCCCCTGCTGCTCGAGGTCACCGGCATCGTCTGGCATTGCCTCGACATCACCTGGGTCTATCTGTTCCTCGTGCTCCTGTTCTATCGCTAAAATATCGGGATGGCACGCATCGTCCAAATCGCCCTGCTGCAGGCCCACGCCGGCTCGGACCCGGCGGGCAACTTGGCGCGCACCTTGAACGGCATCGCCGAGGCCGCCGAGGCAGGCGCCGACATCGTGTGCACCCAGGAGCTGTTCTCCACCCCCTATCCGTGCCAGACTGAGGATGCCGCGCGCTTCGCCCTCGCCGAGCCGATTCCCGGCCCCACCTCCGAAGCCTTGGCCGCCGCGGCGCACCGCGCCGGCGTCGTCGTGATCGCCTCGCTCTTCGAGCGCCGGACCGGCGGTCTCTATCACAACACCGCGATCGTGCTCGACAGCGACGGCTCGCTGCTCGGGCGCTATCGCAAAATGCATATCCCGGACGACCCGCTCTATCAGGAGAAGTACTACTTCACCCCCGGCGACCTCGGTTTCCAGCGTTTTGCCACGGCCAAGGGCCCGCTCGGCGTGCTCGTGTGCTGGGACCAGTGGTTCCCCGAGGCGGCGCGCTTGACCGCCCTGGCGGGGGCGGAAATCCTGTTTTATCCGACCGCCATCGGCTGGCATCCGGCGGAAAAAGAGGAATATGGCGAGCGCCAGTTGGACGCCTGGGTGACCGCGCAGCGCGCTCACGCCATTGCCAACGGCGTCTTCGTGGCCGCCGCCAACCGCATCGGCCTCGAGCACGATCCCGGCCTGCCCCACAGTGACGGCATCGAGTTTTGGGGCAATAGCTTCGTGGCCGACCCCAGTGGACGGATTCTGGCGCGCGCGGGCAGCCAACGCGAGGAGATCGTGCTCGCCGCCTGCGACCTCGACGAAGTGGAACAGGTGCGCCAGAACTGGCCCTTCCTGCGCGACCGGCGCCTCGATGCCTACAGCGATCTGACCCGCCGCCTGCGCGACTGAACCATGCCGGACTTCGACGCGCGCCTCCCGCCGGGTCCGCAAGGCTATCGCATGCCCGCCGAGTGGGCGCCGCACGCGGCGACCTGGCTGGCATGGCCGCACAAGGAGGCGAGCTGGCCGGGCAAACTCGAACGCATTCCTCCCGTGTTTGCCGCCATGGTCAAGGCCCTCACGCCGGGCGAGCGCGTGCGCATCTGTGCCGCCCCGGAGGCACTACGTGACGCCGGCGCGCGGGAACTGGTGCGCGCGGGTGTGGACGGATTCCGCGTGCAGTGGTTCCCCATTGCCAACGACGACGCCTGGATCCGTGATCACGGGCCGATTTTCCTCAACCATGCGGACGGATCGCAGTTAGTGCTCGACTGGGGCTACAACGCCTGGGGAGGCAAGTATCCGCCCTTTGATCTGGATGACGCCGTGCCCACCCGCATCGCCGAATCTCTGGCGCTGCCGGTGCTGCACCCGGAGATGATCCTCGAAGGCGGCTCGATTGACACGGACGGGGAAGGCACGTTGCTCACCACCGAGGCCTGCCTGCTCCATCCCAACCGCAACCCCGCCTTGGGGCGCGCCGAGATCGAGGAACATTTGCGCGCGTGGCTGGGAGTGGAGACGGTCCTGTGGCTGGGCGAGGGCATCGTGGGCGACGACACCGACGGCCATGTGGACGACCTGACGCGCTTCATCGCCCCCGGCGCCGTGCTGACCGCCGTGGAAGACGATACCAGCGACGCCAACCACCTGCCGCTGCAAGAAAATCTGGCGCGACTGCGGGGCATGCGCGACGCGCGCGGCCGCCGCCTGGACATCCATACCCTGCCCATGCCCGCGCCGCTCGAGTACCAGGGACAACGGCTGCCCGCCAGCTATTTGAATTTCTACATCGGCAACGGCGTGGTCCTGCTGCCGCAATTCTCCTGCACCCAGGACGAGCCGGCCCGGCGCGTGGTGGAGGATCTGTTCCCCGGCCGCGACGTGGTGGGTATGGACTGCCGTGATCTTGTCTGGGGGCTGGGCGCTTTCCACTGTCTCACGCAGCAGCAACCGCGGCCGGGCGGGGTGTAGGTCCACAGAGTGGACGCAACGGCGGCCGCCGTCCATTACATCTCATCGAGAGATATGTTACTCCACTGGGCCGCACTCTGGGGATGGACCTGGGATGGCGTGGTGATCGCGCTCATGGTGTACTGGACGCGCCACGACAGCCGTCCGCGCGGGGAACGCTTGCGCGAGGAGGAGGTCTGGGTCAGTCCTCGTGAGATACGGCGCGTCCCGCCGCCTCATCGCTGACGGAAAAATACGCGCACGCGGGGTGGTGGAACACCAGGGCGCTGGTGGAGGCCTCCGGCTCCATCATCATGCCGTCGGTCAGTTCCACGCCGATCTCTTCCGGGCGTAGCAGCTTCCAGATGCCCGCCTGATCGTTGAGGTTGGGGCAGGCGGGATAGCCGAAGGCGTAGCGTTTGCCGCGGTAGCGCGAGGTGTGCCGGTCCTTCATGGCCATCCCGGGCGGATCGGGGAAGCCCCAATCTTCACGGATGCGCCGGTGCAGCCATTCGGCGGTCGCCTCGGCCGTTTCCAGCGCCAGCACCTGCAGCCCGTGCGAGTAAACGTAGCGGCCCGCCTGCCGCGCCGCTTCCGCGCGCTCGCGCACGCCCGCGCCGGCAGTCACCACCAGCAGGGCAATATGATCGCGCACGCCCGCGCGCGGCGGCAGCACATAGTCGGCCAGGCAGAGCCCGTTTTCCTTGCGTTGGCGCTCGAACTGGAACGTGTGCAGCGGCGCCGCACCCGGCCCCGCGCCGGCCGCGAACAGGTGAATGGCGTTGCCGTCCGGCTCGGCCGGGAAGAACTGCCACACCGCACGCACGTGCAACACCTGCGCCGCCTCGACCTTGAGTTCCTCGACCAGTGCCGCCATCTCCAGCGCCTTGGGATCGCGCTGCGCCAGCGCCTTTTCGAACTTGCCCTTGAAGCCGAGATGATGGCCGAACAACATGAGCAGGTTGAGATAACTCCAGACCTCGCCCAACTGCGGCACCGCGCGCACGTGCCGCTCCAGGCTGGTGGGCGAGGGGATGGGCAGATCGGCGCTGACCTTGGCGCTGCGGCGCGTGCTCATGGCC
>JBOGKL010000038.1:0-2859 GCA_050745525.1 Terriglobales bacterium
CGAGGGGGTCGGTGTGGCTGGCGCGCAGCGCGGGCAGGAGCGAGGCGGCGAAGGCGACCAGCAGCAGCAGGACCGAGGCTGCGATAAAGGTGAGCGGGTCGAGGCCGCTGACGCCGACCAGGAAGGCACCGGCGAGCTTGCCAAAGGCGGCGGCGGCGAGCAAACCCAGGAACACACCCACACCGACAATGAGCGAGGCCTGGCGCAGAATCGCGGCGAGCACCTGGCGCGGGCGGGCGCCGAGCGCCATGCGGATGCCGATTTCGCGCGTGCGCTGCGCGGCGGCGTAGGCCACCACGCCGTAGACGCCGATCACGGCCAGGAACAGGCCGAGCAGGCCGAGCGCGGTGGCCAGGCGCGCACCCAGCGTGAAGATGTACAAGCCATTGATGCCGTGAAGCGCGGCGTCCTCGGGCTGGACCTGGCCGAGCGGAACGTCGGGAGCAAGCTGGGTCAGAAGGCGCTCGACTTCCGGCACGGGCGTGGCGAGCGTAGCGGCGGTGCGGACCTGCAAGACCTGGCGTGGAGAGAAACTCTGGGCCAGAGGCAAATAGAGTTGCGGCTGCTTGGGGTTGCCCAGGTTGTAGACCGCGCCGGCGACCACGCCGACGACCTGGAGGACGTGTCTGGTGCCGCCGTTGGTTTGCACGATGGTGCGACCGAGCGGATCCTGGCCGGGGAAAAGAGTGCGGGCCAGGCTTCGGCTAATGACGGCGACGGCGGGTGAGGCGGAAGTGCCGGCGGCGGCGAAGCCGCGGCCCTGCAGCAGCGGCTGACCGAGATTCGAGAAGTAGCCAGGTGATACGGCGTTGAGCGCGACGGGAGCCGAACGCGCGCCGGCGGAAACGGTGGCGTCGTTGCTGACGATGCCGAAGGGATAGCTCGTCGCCAAGCTAGCTGAGGCGACGCCGGGCAAGGCGCGGACCTGAGGCAGCAGGCGCGCATTGAACTGTTGGCCCTGGCTCTGGGTGAGGCCGGCGCCACCGGTATCAAGGACGAAATTCCAGAGGTGCGCGGGTTGAAAGCCAAGCGGCCGGCGCTGGGCGTGATTGAGGCTGCGAAGGAATAAGCCGCCCACGATCAGCAGTACCAGCGAGACGGCCACCTGGAAGGCGACCAGGGATCCGCGCAGGTGCTGGCGACGTCCGGCGGGAGCGTTGGTGGGCCCGCGCAGGACTTGGTTGGGATCGGCGCCGGCGGCACGCCACGCGGGCAGCAGGCCGGCTACGAATGCCAGCACCAGCGCCATGGCGCAGCCATAGAAAAAGACGTGCCAATCGAAGCCCAGACGCAGCGCCAGCGGAACTCCGATTTCCGGCAGCGACGCGCTCAGGAGATTGCCGGCGAGCGAACCCAAGAGCATGCCCGCGGCGGCGCCAACGGCAGCCAGGAGCACGGCTTCGAGAAAGAGCTGGCGGGCGAGGCGGCCGCGCGTGGCGCCGAGAGCGGCACGCATTGCCATTTCCCGCCGGCGAGCGCGGGAGCGGGCCAGCAGCACGCCCATGATGTTGGCCGCGGCCAGCAAGAGCACCAAGCCGCCGAGCGCGAGAAACAGAGCCACAACCGGGCCGAAGGGATTGGAGCCGTCGGAATTGGCCATGCCGTTGCCGATCGGCAGCATCTGGAAGGCGAGATTGCGATCGTGACGGGGATGCTCGTGCGCCATGACTCGCGCGAAGGCGACCAGCGACGAGGCCGCGGCGGCAGCGGTCGCGTGCGGCCGCAGGCGCACCAGGGGCATGAGATTGGACTCAATGTCGTGGCCGGGCGCGGGTGGCGCAAGTGCGGAGGGAACGAACGCCTGCATGTCCACCAAGCTGGAGATGCCGTGGAAGCCGCGCGGCGCAACACCGACGATGGTGACCGGCCGGCCCTCCACGACGGCAGAGGCGCCGATGAGGTTGGAGCGGCCTCCGAAGCGCGACTGCCAGTACTGATAACCGAGGACCACTTCGGGCGCGTCGCTGCGGGTAAAGAAGCGGCCCAGGGCCGGGTGCACGCCCATCATCGGGAAGAAGTTGCCGGCCACTTCGGCTACAAAGGCGATGCGGGCGTGGCCGCCCACGCTCACACCGACCATGGCTATGGCCATGTGGGTGACCGCGCTGAAGACGCTGTTGGATTGGGCAGCCAAGTCCCGCAGGTCGTGGCCGGTGAGGACGGGCGGGGAGGGTTGCCCGTGGATCACGGGGCGCAACAGATGCAGCTCGGCGGGATGAGGAATCGGCAGCGGGTGCCAGAGAAGCGCGTCCGCCATGCTGAAGACGACAGTGTTGGCGGCGACGGCGATGGCGAAGGTCAGGATGCAGGCGGCGGCGAGGGCGGGGGACTTGCGCAGAATGCGGGCGGCGTAACGCAGGTCGCGGGCCCAGGACTCGAGACCGGCGCCGGGACGGGCGGCGCGGACCTGCTCGCCGAGCGGCTCCGGGTAGACGCTGTGCGGACGGCGGGCATTCATCTCCTCGGCGTAGACGGCGATTTCATCGTGGAGTTCGCGGTCGGCGGCGCGGCGGCGAAACAGGTTGCGGAGGAAGATCTTGAGCCAGGGCATCAGGGTACTTTCGACATTCGATATCGTTACACGATATCACATCCATGTGCCAGGCGTCAGTCGCAGCGGAGGACGGCGAGGGGGTCGGTGTGAGTGGCGCGCAGCGCGGGCAGGAGCGAGGCGGCGAAGGCGACCAGCAGCTGCAGGACCGAGGCGGAGATAAAGGTGAGCGGGTCGTGGACGCTGACGCCGACCAGGAAGGCGCCGGCGAGCTTGCCGAAGGCGGCGGCGGCAAGCAGACCCAGGAACACGCCCACGCCGATGATGAGCGAGGCCTGGCGGAGAATCGCCGTCAGCACCTGGCGCGG
>JBOGKL010000039.1:0-13175 GCA_050745525.1 Terriglobales bacterium
GGGCGCGGCCGCTGCGCTGCCCCTGGCCTGGCGTGAGCAGTGCGAGGAGTTGCGCCTGCGCCTGCGCATTGGCGCGCGCGTTCACTTGGCCCTTTCCGGCCGTGTCAGCGGTCCGTGTACGTTGGGATGGTGGCGTCCGGTGGTGCTGCTGCCGCTGAGCGCGCTGACGGCGTTGCCCCCCGAGCAGGTGACGGCGCTGCTGGCGCATGAGCTGGCCCACATTCGCCGCCACGACTACCTGGTGAACCTTTTTCAGCGCGGTCTCGAGGTGGTCTTTTTCTTCCATCCCGCCGTCTGGTGGCTTTCGCACCAGATGTCTGATGTCCGCGAGATTTGCTGTGACGATCTCGCCGTCGCCGCTTGTGGCGGCGATCGCGCCGCCTACGCCCGCGCCCTGGTCGAGTTGGCCGAGCTGGCCGCCCCCGGCAGGGCCGTCGCCTCGATTCCGGCTTCAGCGCTAGCTGCCACCGGTGGCGCGCTGGGCGAGCGGGTGCGCTGCCTGCTGGGCTCCGGGCCTGGCGCAGCCTCTCGCCGCGGCCTCTGGCGCGCGAGCGTGGCCATGGTCATGGTGGCTGCCACCGGCCTGTGCTTGCTCAGCGCCAGCGGACAGAGCATCGCGGCTCCGCCCGTGCCCGCGGCGCCGCAAGCGCCCGTGCTTCTGCCGTCGCCGCAGGCGACGGCACCCTCCGTAGCGCGCAGCGCGAAGGAGGGCACTCTCGCTCCGCTGCGGCAAGCTGCGGCACCGTCGCCCCGACCCCTTCCGTTGCCCCACCGCCTTCCGTTGCCACGCCCCGTGCCGCCCCGCCCGCTTCCGCCCGCGCCGCCGCATCCTCCCGCACCATCGGCAGCTACGACCGTTATGCAGGGGGCGACCCGCCCGCTTCCGCCGACCCAACCGCTTCCGCCCGCGCCGCCTCTGCCGCCCCCGGGTTTGCCCGCGGGACGCACCAGCGTGCTGGCCTTCACATTGACCGGCTTCCAGGCCTGCGTTCCGGAAATCGCCTGGGTACCGCAAATCTTGCCGTCGGGCCAGATGGTCCTACGCGTTGAGACCCTGGTCCGTTGTTTCCCCCTCGTAAACCCGACGGAGGTGCTGGTGATTAGCACCATCTGACGGGAGCACCCCCGATTTCTGAAAGGAGATTCGTAATGAACATAAACGTGGGAAGTGTGTTTTCCTCCTCTGCCAATCGCCTCAAATTCGGCGGCATCGCCATCGTGGTGCTGGCCGTCGCGGTGACGGCCTCGGCCGGATGGCTGCACGTCCCGCTGTTGTCGCCCGCGGGCAGTCCCATGGTGGCCACCATGAAGCCGCTCGCCCCCAATACCATCGCGCCTCTTGAAGCCTTGGATCGCGCCACCGTGGCCGTGACCGAGCGCGTCATGCCCACCGTCGTCCGCATCCAGGTCGAGGGTCAAAGTAAGCCCCGCCAGATGCAGATGCCCGACAACATTCCCGCCCCCTTCCGCCAATTCTTCCAAGGCCCGCACCAGAATCCCAGCCCGCAACCCTTCGTGGCCGTCGGCAGTGGCATCATCGTCTCGCCCAGCGGCTACATCGTCACCAACAATCACGTCGTCAACGGCGCCAAAAAGGTCCAGGTGCAGTTGAGTGATGAGCGCACCTTCCCCGCCAAGGTCGTCGGTACTGATTCGGCCACCGATCTTGCTGTCATCAAAATTGACGCCACCGGCCTCACCTCCGCCGCTTTCGGCGATTCCAGCGAGCTGAAGGTCGGCCAGACCGTGCTCGCCATCGGCGATCCGCTTGACCAGAACTTCTCCGTCACGCGCGGCATCGTCAGCGCCCTCAACCGCCAGCGCTTGGGCGATGGCCCGGACGCGCGCGGTAACTTCATCCAGACCGACGCCCCCATCAACCACGGCAACTCGGGCGGTCCGCTCGTGGATATTTACGGCCACGTCGTCGGCATCAACACCGAAATGCTGACCGGCCGTGAAGGTTTCGCCGACATTGGCTTTGCCATCCCCTCCAACCTGGTCAAATCCGTCGCCGCCGATCTCATTAAGGACGGCAAGGTGGTGCGCGGCTATCTCGGCATCGAGGTCGGCAAGCTTACTCCCAACATTGCCGCTACCCTCAACGAGCCCAATGCCCGCGGCGTGCTGGTCGAGCAGGTGAACGCCGGCAGTCCGGCTGCCCTGGCTGGCATCAAGCCCTACGATGTCTTGACCAAATTCAACGGCTCGAACGTCGCCAACGGCGGCGACCTGCAGGTGGTGGCCGGCGCCGCCGCGCCCGGCACCCACGCCTCCATCCACGTCCTGCGTAATGGCAAACCCATGACGTTTGACGTCACCATGGGCAACTTCGCCAACTCCCCCAGCGCCAGCGCTGCCGTCCCGGCCACGTCCGGTTCGACCGGAACGCCCAAGCTGGGCATCACCGTCACCCCGCTCAACCCCACGCTGCGCAGCCAGCTCCAGTTGCCCGATTCGGTCAACGGCTTGGTCGTCGAGTCGGTCGAGCCCGACAGCCCGGCCATGGTCGCCGGTCTCTCGCGTGGCGACGTCATCGAGCAGATCAACCAGCACCCCGTCTCAACCCCCGAAGGCCTGGAAAAACAGCTCGAAGCGGCGCCTCCCGGCCGCGACGTCCTGCTCATGGTCAACCATCGCGGCAGCAACTACATCCTGCCCGTCTCCCCGCAGCGCTAACCGCGCTGTATAGGTAAACGGCCCGCGAATTCCAGGATTCGCGGGCCGCACCTCTTTAAAAGACATACATTTGTAACGGGCTTTTAATGTCGCGCCTCCTCCTGTTTGCGTCAAACCAAAGTAGGAGGTTTTTATGTCCGATGCTACCTTCGTCCCTTCGCCGCGCCAGCGCCGCTTCCGCGAGTTCATAGACGCCAACCCCGACCACCCCCACATCCGCGATCTCTGCCAGGCCGCCCAGCTCCCCCGCGCCACGTTCTACCGCTGGTGCAAAGACCCCGGCTTCCGCCAGTGGTTCGCCTTCTCCTGGTCCAGCCGCTTCCTCATGGACGGCGTCTTCCTGGTCGAAGCTGCCCGCAATCGTCCGGACATGCCGTTCCGCCTTTGGAAGGCGCTCTTCGATCTGACCTTCGATCCCAAGGGCCTCGGCATGCTCCCGCACTGGCAACAGGCCCTCGCCATGCTCTCGCCGGAGGGCTATGGCTTGGAAAAAAGTGTCCCATCGTCAACCGAGCAGAATCAATCACTTAGCCCACAAACGCGATCCACAACCCCGGAAATTTCTCTGCCGACTCCGGCCCAGCACCTTCGTTTGTTGCGCAAGGTCGTCGGCGCCGCGAAGGCCGCAGCGGCGTAGAATCGAAGTATCACCCAAGGAGGCACTCACATTCATGGCAGCCAATGCAAAACCATTTGATTGGACGGGCGTCGTGGATTACGCCAAGCGCGTTGCCGGCGAGCCTCCCAAGACCCAGTACGAGCTTCCCGGCGTCACCGTCGAGGATCACCTGGGCCAGCCGGTCGCGGTGGTCCCGCTCTGGCACGCCGTGGTCACCGCTCGGCTCACCATCCCCAAAGGCGACAAGCGCGCCCTGCACCAGGCGCAGCAACGCCTCGATGCGGCGCTCGCCGCACTCGAGGCCGTCTACCCCCTCCATCCGGGCGGTATCCTCACCCAGCTCGCCTACGGCCTGTCCTACTTCAAGCAATGGCTCCCCGCCGCCGTCGCCGACCGCTTCCTGCCGCGCGCTCTCGAGAACGGCAAGCCCGGCGCCTGGGCCATCAACGACGCCATCCGCTTCCCCAAGGACCCGGACTCGCTCGTGCTTGAAGACAACGACATCTGCTTCCACTTCAAGTCCGACTACCAGCAGCATCTCGACGACACCCTGCGCGCGCTGTTCGAGCCCGGCGCCCACACCCTCAACGGCATTCCCGCCGAGGCGCTCTACGTGGGCGACCTGTTCACCGTCACCTCCATCCGCCGCGGCTTCGCCGGCCACGGCATGCCGCGCGCCATGGCCCTGCGCCTGCGCATCCCCGGCGCCGAGAAGATTCCTCCCGGCGCGATGCTGTTCATGGGCTTCACCTCCAGCCACGTTCACGGCCTGGCCCAGGGGGGTCTGCCCAGCTTTGAAACCGTGCCCGGCTACACCGATCAGACCCCGGAGAGCTATTTCGCCCACGGCACGATGATGCATCTATCTCACATCGTGATTGATCTCGACGCCTGGTACAGCCTCAACCACCAGGGCCGCCTGCACCGCATGTTCAACCCGCGCCGTACCGAGACGCCGGAAATCCTCTCCCCCTCGCAGGCGCCGGCGACCTCGACCTTCCAGCCCCAGTTGGAAGAGGACGCCCGCGCGCACCACCTCGTCGGCCACAACGCCCAGATGCAGTTCCTCTCCCGCGTCACCGCCGACACCACCACCGTCTACGGCGACCCCCTCCCCCAGGGCACCGTCATCTTCCTGCGCCAGGACTTTGACACCGTCGAGAACCCCTTCCTCTTCGACGCCGCCGCGCCCGTCAGCCCCACGCCCAAGGCGGGCGTACACTTCATCGGCTTTGCCCCCTCCGGCCAGCTCTTCGAGAAGATCCGCCGCGAGATGGACGGCGTGGACCTGCAGAAGAAATACAACCTGCCGCCGGAGAACACCGGCTTCACCAAGTTCCTGGTGACCACCCACCGCCAGAACTACGTCGAACCTCCGCGCGCCCACCGCAGTTTCCCGCTCGCCGAAATGCTGTGAAGTGCAGCAGCGGCTTGGGGCAGGGGCCCCCCAAGTCGGTGCGAGCATAAGCGGGACGCGCGGCGAAGTCGCGCAGGGGCCCGCGCCAAGCAAAGCCCCTCCGCGCGCGCACAGAAGCTTTCCGTTAGCCGAGTTGCTCTGATATCTCAGGCAACCAATATAATCAGAGGATGCGCCTAAGCGGGGTCATCGCCGCCCTCACCACTCCCTTCGACGATGCCGGCGAGCTGCGTCTCGAGCGCCTCGGCGCCAACATCGAGGTCTACAACGGCACCCCACTTGCCGGCTATCTCGTGCTCGGATCGAGCGGTGAGGCGATCGGCCTCGACGCGGAGGAAAAAGCCGCCGTCCTCGCCCGCGCTGCTGCGAGTGCGGCGCCGGGCAAGCTCCTGCTCGCCGGCACGGGCGAGGAGTCGCTGCGCGGCACGCTGGCCATGACCGCCCGCGCCGCCGCGCTCGGCTACCACGCCGCCGTCGTGCGCACGCCGCACTACTACAAGAAGAACATGACCCAGCCGGTGCTCGCCGCCTTTTACCGCGAGCTGGCGGATGCGGCCGCGCTCCCCGTCGTGCTCTACAACATCCCTCCTCTCACGGGCGTAGACCTGGCGCTCGATACCGTGCTCGAGCTCGCGGAGCACCCGCGCATCATCGGCCTCAAGGAGTCGAGCGGCAACATGGACAAGCTCATGCGCATCGCCGCCGCCCGCCCCGGCTTCCCCGTCCTCGTCGGCGGCGCTTCGACCATCTACCCCAGCCTCTGCGCCGGTGCCGCCGGGGTGATTCTGGCCCTGGCCGCGGCCGCCCCGTCCGCCTGTTGTCAGGTGGCGCGCGCCTTCGCCTCCGGCGACCACGCTCTCGCCCTCGCCGCCCAACGCGCGCTGCTCGCCGCCTGCGCCGCCTTCGAGCCCTTCGGCATCGCCGGTCTCAAAGCCGCCGTGGATGCGGCCGGCCTCTACGGCGGTCCACCCCGTCGTCCCCTGCGCGCGCTCGAGGGCGCGCCCCGTGCCGCCATCGCCACCGCGATCACCGCGCTGGACGCCGGTCGTGAACCTGCGGCGGTGGCCCGGTGAGCGTGGGCGAAGCGCACTCGGCGCTCTTCGACGACTACCTGTTTCGCTTCGCGCGCGTGGCCTCGTTTTATCCCGCCGGCGCCCCCTTCGACTTCGACCGCCTGGCCGCACGCGCCCGCGAGCTCGACTATCCCGCTCCGCGACGCGCTGCCATGGCCGCCGAGTTGCTGCGCCAGAATCCTGGCCAGTCCGCCGCCGTCGCCGAGTTCGCCGAACCCGGCACCGTGGCCGTCGTCACCGGCCAGCAAGTGGGCCTGTTCGGCGGACCGCTGCTCGGCCTGCACAAGGCCATGACCGCCGTGCGCATCGCCGAGCGCTTGCGCGCCCAGGGCACCCGCGCCGTGGCCGTGTTCTGGACGGCCACGCAAGACCACGACCTCGCCGAAGTCAACCAGGCCTGGGTCCCCGATGAGGAAGGCGCCCTGCACCGTCTCCAGGCCGAGTTTCCCGCCGCCGCGGCCAACCACCCCGTCGGCTCCCTCGCGCTCGACGATTCCATCCTCACCCTCGAGCAGGAAGCCGCGCGCCTCTCGCCCGGCGACTGGCAGGCGGTTGCACGCGCCTATCGTCCGGGCGCGACCCTGGGCGAGGCCTTTGCCACGCTGCTCGGCGCTTGGTTCGCCTCCTGGGGCCTGCTGCTGTTTGACCCGCGTCAGGCCGCGGCCGCCCACGCCCTCTGGCAGCCCTATTACCTCGCAGCCTTCGACCGCCAGCCCGAGCTCGCCGCGCAGCTCGCCCAGCGCGCCGAGGCGCTGCTCGACGCCGGCGGCCACGTGCAGGTCGAGCAGACGCAGGCGGCGAGCATGCTGTTTCTCGAGGACGCCTCCGGCCGCCTCGGTCTGCGCCGCCGCACGCTCGGCCAGGCTGGGCCCCCGCCCGAGCCCGGCCGGGCGTCAAGCGGGTCGCGCGGCACAGCCGCGCGGGGTCCCGTGCCAGTCAATGACTCGGCTTGGCTGCTCGGAGAAAGGGAAGTCCCGGCGGCGGTGTTGCGGCAGCGCATCGCCGATGCGCCCGCGCTCGTCTCTCCCGCCGCCCTGCTCCGCCCCGTCCTCCAGGACGTGGCCTTCCCCACGGTGGCGCACGTGGTGGGTCCTTCCGAGACCGCTTATCTGGCGCAGTCGTCCGTGCTCTACGAGGCGTTCGGCGTGCGCCAACCCGTCGCCTGGCCCCGCGCCCGCATTACCTTCGTGGATGCCAAGTCGCAGCGGCTGCTGCAAAAGTACAGCCTGAGCCTCGACGATCTCCGCGCCGCTCCGGCCGAGGATCTGCTGGCCCGCCGCGCGCTCCCCGAAGGCATCGAGCAGCGCGTCGCCACGCTGCGCTCGACGCTCGCGGGTGGCCTGGAAGAATTGCGCCGCGATCTACAGCAGTTGGATCCCACCCTGCTCGATGCCGCCAACGGCGCGGCGCAAAAGATCGAGCATCAACTCGCCCAACTCGAGGCGCGCGTGGCGCGTAGCCTGGCGCGGCGCAGTGGCGAGCTCGAGTCGCAGGCACGCCATCTCGACACCACGCTGTTCCCCCGTCGTCAGCCGCAGGAGCGCGTCCTCACTGCCGCCGCATACCTGGCGCGCCATCCCGCTATGCTCGAAACTCTGCACACCGCGCTCGACCCTGGCCAGCCCGCGCATCAACTCATCCCGCTGCTACCCTGAGGGTATGGAGTCCGCGCGCCCGCCCCTGCACCTCGCCTGGCGCCAGTCGCTCGGGGCCGGCCTGCTGCTCGGCCTGGCGGTGGGCTGTGCCTGGCTCGGCCACTGGACGCCGCATCTGTACCCGCGCCTGCTGCTGTTCGTGGCCGCCGGGTTGCTGGCGCTGCTCGGCGGCGGCCTGCTGCTCACGCTCTCCGATGAGGGCGGATGGAGCTTTGCCTGGCAGCGGCGCCTCGAGGGCACCTTCGCCGGCGCCGGCATGACGTTCTTCACCGTCCTCGTCGTCCTGCTCGTGGCCGCCATCCTCACCGGCAACAATCTGCTCTATCTCGTTGTCAGCGGCTTGCTCGCCGCGCTGCTCATTTCCGGGCTCATCTCGGCCCTGAACCTCAGCGGTATGGAGCTGCGCTTCCGCATGCCCGAGGAGGTCTTCGCCGGTCGTCCCGCGCCGGTCAGCTTCCGTCTCACCAACGCCAAAAGCTTCTGGCCCGCCTACTCGGTCACCCTCAGCGCCTCCGCGCAGCCGCTGCCGTCTTCTCCGGCCATCGTGGCCGAGGCCGCGCTGCGTCCGCTCTACTTCTCCTACCTCGCCCGCCGCAGTGGCGCCGCCGCCGCCGGCGATCTGGTGTTTCCGCGCCGCGGCCGTTACCGCAGCGCCACCTTCGTCCTCTCTACGCGCTTCCCCTTCGGCCTGCTGCACAGGCGCCGCCGCTTTCAATCGAGCGACCGCGAGCCGGAGACGCTCGTCTTTCCCTCGCCCTCCACCGGCCTCGAGCTGCCCCCGGCGCTCGCCCGCCGGGGCGCCGAGGAAGCTCTCGCGCGCCGCGGCGAAGGGCAGGAACTCTACCGCCTCCGCCCTCATCAGCCCGGTGACAGCGCCCGCAGCATGCACTGGAAAGCCAGCGCCCGCGCCGGCTCGCTCTACGTGCGCGAGTCGAGCGCGGAAACCGGACCCCGCCTTCGCCTCCGTCTGGCGCTGCCTCCGGGCTTGTCACCGGCGCGCGTCGAAGCGTTGCTCTCGGTATGCGCCGGCTGGATGCAAGTGCTCGACCGCCCGGAGTTCTGGCTCGAGTTCGTCGGCGAAAACGCCACCGCTTCGGGCGGCGCTGGCTTATACCTGCGCCTGGCGCCGGCGGCGCAGCAGCGCCGCCCCGTGCTCGAGTACCTGGCGCTGGTGGACCCCGCGCTCGCGCCGGCCCCGCTCCCCGGCGGTACGCCCGGCCTGTTCGAAATTCTCGTGGACGGGTAAGCCCCTAGTAATAGATCCACAGGTGCTGACCGATGGTATGGAGGCCGGTAAGGTCCGGGTCCGTAGTGAGCGAGCTGTTGAAGCCGATCGAGTTGCCTCCCGTCTGATCGACGATCAGCCCGCCGTACAACTGCAATGCCCGTAGAACGGCCTTTACCGCCGTCGAGACCGGCAGCGAGTTCACGTCCACGGAAGGGTCAAAGCGGATCTTCGCACCTTCGCGGAAAATGCCGCCCGGCACGTTCCCGTCGGTCTTATCCACCGGCCCTTGATGCCCGACCACGTTGCCGTTCATCGCGCCCGGAACCACCACGCTCAACGCGTGGTTCAGGCAGGTGGCGCAGTCGAGTTCGCCCGGCATAATGTCACCGGCCAGTCCGGTCAGGTCGCCCGCCGTCGTTCCCGGGTTGCCGTCGCCCTGGAGCGAGCCCTCCACGATGCGGCCCACATTCGTGCTCTCCGGGTTGCCGTTGGCGTCCGTGTACAGCTTCCAGAAGTCGTAGTACTGCCCGGTGCTGGTGTCCACCACGACCAGGTGTCCGTCGTCGAAGCCCCATCCGCCCCAGGAGGCATGGTATCCCCCCGGCGGATTGGGCACGCAGATATGGTCGCTGTAGTTATAGACCAGCGTGTCGGTGAACGGCGTGCATCCCAGCGAGCCGTCGGTATAGGTCACCGGATAGTCATATCCGCCGCTGTGCGCATTCACCGAAAACTGCATGCCCTCCGTCATGCTGCTGATGTTGACCGGCGAGCCCGTCGGGGCCGTGTACAACCAGTCCGCGCTGGGGGAAGGGAACAGCCGCTGCGCCGGTGTCTGCGCGTGCGCCTGCGTCGCCGCCGGCATGCCTCCGCATCCAGCCAGGGACAACACAAGAACTAAGGAGAAAAGACAGAAGAGATGATGCCGCAAGAAAGCCTTTCCGGAAGGGACGGACAGAGGGAGGGAAATCTGAGCTGACGAAGTGTCTTCAGAGTAGGAATTCCCTGTCCCTCTGTCCTTGCGGCGAAGGGCTTAGCCTGCGGTCAAAAATGCCTCAGTAATACAGCAGCAGATGCTGCCCGATCAGGTTGATGCCCGTGAGATCGGGTTGCGTCGCCAGCGTCGTGTTGATCCCGAAGTGCGTGGACCCGGTCTGATCCACGATCACGCCGCCGTACAGTTGCAGCGCGCGCAGGATGGCCTTCACCGCCGTCGAAGCGTTCAGCGTGCTGATGTCCACCGAAGGATCGAATCGAATCTTCGCCCCCTCGCGGAAGATGCCGCCCGCCACCGTGCCGTCGGTCTTCACCGCCGGCGCCTGCGTGCCCACCAGCGGGCCGTTCATCCCGCCCGGCACCACCACGCTGAGCGCATGGTGCAAGCAGGTGTCGCAGTCGAGCTCGCCCGGCAGGATGTCCCCGGCCACAGCCGTGATCTCCGACGCCGTCGTCCCCGGCGTGCCGTTGCCCCCGAGCGACCCTTGAACGATTTGCCCCACGTTGGTGCTGGTCGGGTTGCCGCTCGCGTCCACGTACAGCTTCCAGAAGTCGTAGTACTCGCCCGTGGCCGTGTCCACCACGACGAGATGTCCGTCGTCGGCGCCCCAGCCCCCCGTCGCCGGCCAGAAGCCGTTGGCGGGGTTGGGCACGCACATGCGATCGCTGTTCGGGTAGATCAGCGTGTCGGTGAAGGTGGTGCAGCCGTGCGTGCCGTCGGTGTACTCGACCGGTGTATCAAAGCCGCCGTCGTGCGTGTTGACGCCGAAGATCATTCCTGAGGTGATGCTGCTGATGTTGATGGCCTCACCCGTCGGCGCCGAGTACAGCCAGTCGGCCGCCGCAGCAGGGAAGAGGCGCGGCGACGCGGTGGCCGCAGCGGTCGTTGCCGCGGGCGTGGCTGCCTCTCCAGCCGTAGACGTGCCCGTCCCGGAGGCAGGCGCGACGGCGGTAGAGGCCGTGGGCGCCGGCCCCGCGCCATGATACAGGTTCGGAACATGCCGCCGCGCCAGCGGACCCACCGCCTGCGCACCCAGACTCAGACCCAGCAAGCTACACCAAAACAGAATTCTCACTAATATTTCCTCGCATCCTGGTGGAATGCGAAGTGGCGTTGTCAGTGAGCGTAGGTTGCCGTCGCCGTCCGCCGTCCGCGACAAACCCCTCATGCCGCGGACGGAATGCACCTAGTAATACAGCAGCAGATGTTGGCCGATCAGGTTGATTCCCGTAAGGTCGGGCTGCGTGGGCAGGTCGGTGTTGAACAGGATGTCGCTCGATCCGGTCTGATCCACGATCACGCCGCCGTACAGTTGCAGCGCGCGCAGGATGGCCTTCACCGCCGTCGAGGCGTTCAGGGTGCTGGCGTCCACCGAGGGATCGAATTGAATCTTCGCCCCCTCGCGGAAAATCCCACCCGCCACCGAGCCGTCGGTCTTCAGCGCCGGCGCCTGCGTGCCCACGATCGCGCTGTTCATCCCCCCCGGCACCACCACGCTGAGCGCGTGATTCAGGCAGGTGTCACAGTCGAGCTCGCCCGGCAGGATGTCGCCGGCCAGACCGGTGATCTCGGCTGCGGTCGTGCCCGGCGTGCCGTTGCCGCCGAGCGAGCCCTCGACCAGCTGGCCCACGTTGGTGCTGGTCGGGTTGCCGCTGGCATCCACGTAGAGCTTCCAGAAGTCGTAGTACTCGCCCGTCGCCGAATCCACCACCACGAGATGGCCGTCGTCGGCGCCCCAGGCTCCCGTCGCCGGCCAGTAGCCGTTGGCCGGGTTGGGCACGCACATGCGATCGCTGTTGGGATAAATCAACGTATCGGTGAAGGTGGTGCAGCCGTGCGTGCCGTCGGTGTATTCGACCGGTACGTCAAAGCCGCCGTCGTGGGTGTTGAGTTGAAACCCCATGCCCGCGGTCATGTTGCTGATGTTGATGGCCGTGCCCGCCGGCGCTGAGTACAGCCAGTCGGCTGCCGACGAAGGGAACAGGCGCGTGCCCCCGGAGGGGGGATTCGTCGTCGTCGGCGTGGTGGGGGTGGTGATGGTAGTCGTGGTGGGCGTGGGCGTGGGCGTCGGCGTGGTCGTGACCGGGGTCGTGGTCGTCGAGGTCGGTGGCGTTGCCGTGGTCACCGTCTGCGTCGGCGATGCCAGCTCCACCAGCGTGTAGTACCACGACGCCGCCTGGATCTCGTAGGCCGTGCCCGGCGCCAGGCCGGACAGCGTGACCTGATGGTTGGTGGTCAGCGCCGTGCTCTGCCACACCTGGCCGAGACTCCCCGCGCCATAATGCAGCACCGTAGTCAGCGGCTGGTTCGTGGTCCACGTCACCGTGAAACCGTTCGTGGTCACACTGCTCACCGCCGGCGCCGTCATCGCCGCCGATCCCGAACCGTGATAGCGGATGGGAACGTTGATGCGGGCCAGAGGCCGCACCGCCTGCGCCCCCAAACCGAGGCACAGCAAGACCGACCAAAGTAGAGCTCTCACCGAAGTTACCTCGCATCCATGTGGAGTGCGAAGTGGCGCTGTCAGTGAGAGTAGACACTAGCGGGGTCTGCCCAATCCGGACAAACCCCCCAGTCATTTACAGGATTGTACTTAGCGAGTGGCTCCCGGCCGGTCGGTCAGAAGCGCGTGCGCCTCAGTTCGCGGGCGTGGCCAGGCCGGCGTAGATGCCGTTGAACAGCAGCTTGAACGAGGCATGCGGCTGCGCCCGGAACGTGATCTCCGGTCCGATGGCGTAGACCATGCCGCGCCCCAGGCGCGCCGAGACCACCGCCGCCGTGCCCTTCAAGTAGCCTTCCCCGTTCGCCCAGCCGCTCACCAGTGTGCGATCACCCTGGAACCATCCCGCCACCTTCGGATCCACGCCGGCGTTGGGTACGGTATGAAACACCGGATCGTGATCAAAGTCCACATCCACGGCGCGATTCATCCCGTAGGCGACCGGGTCCTGCGGGTTCAGCGAGAGGCGCAGCAGCGAGCCGGGGATATAGAACTTCGTGTTCGGCAGCGGCTGCATGTGCCCGCTCTTGCCCATCTCCACCAGCGCGCTGGTGATGGGCAGGCCCACCGCTTCCGCCAGCGACGTGGCGTTGCCGATGGTGATTAGCGTCCCGCCGGCGGCGACAAACGCCTGCAGCGGCGCCACGTCCCCGGTCGTGATCGTTCCCATGCGGAGGCGGTACTTCTCCGGCACCGTGGCCAGTTCCGCCGCCGTGGGTTTCGGGCGGCGGAAGAAGCGCCCGCCCGCGCCCGGCAGGCCCGCGTCCACAAACACCAGCACGTCGAACTTCGCCCGCAGATTCCCCGCCTGCAGCTCCTGGGGCCATACCCGCTGGTAGGGGAACTCGTACTGATCGAACAGCCACCGCGCCCAGCCCGAGGGCATGCTCCCGCCGTATTGATCGTAGAGCCCGATGCGCACCGGATGCAGCGCAAGGGGTCTTCCTATTCGACCTGGTGGGATGGGGGCATCCGCACGGAGTCGTATTTCCACAACATGATCGGGC
>JBOGKL010000040.1:0-5283 GCA_050745525.1 Terriglobales bacterium
GTTCAGCCCCAGCCCGTAGAGCGCCTGCGGCAGTTGTTCCCGCAGCAGCACCGTCAACCCGTCGGGCTTGTGCATATCCGAGGCCACCTTCGCCAGGTAGCGGTTCGGCGCCAGCCCAATCGAGCACGTCAGCGTTTCGCCCACCCCTCGCACCGCCTGCTTCACCGCTTCCGCCAACCCGCGCGCGTTCACAATTTGGCGCTCGCGCCCCATCAGCCGGCACGCCGCCTCGTCAATGGATTGCACCTCGGTGATCGGCACCACGCGCTCCACCGCCTCCACGATCTGCCGGTGATATTCGACGTAGAGCTTCGGCCGCGCCAGCACCAGCCGCAGTTGCGGGCACAGCCGCTGGGCCTCGTGCACCTTGACCCCGGTCTTCACGCCGAACGGCTTGGCCTGGTAGCTGGCCGCGATGCACACCGTGTTCGGCGTCATGACCTGCACCACGGCCACCGGCTGCCCGCGCAGTTCGGGCCGCTCCTGCTGCTCGACCGAGGCGAAATAGGCGTTCAGGTCCACGAACAGCCAGCTCACTTCGCCAGAGCCAGAAACAGCGGCGGCCATGGGTGTTTCTCCCATGGCCGCCATTGTACGCTCAACACGAAGAGAAAGCGAAGCTAATGTGCCTCGTGAATATAAATGTCGCCGTTGAAGTTCTGCACGTTGATCTGGGTCCCGCCGCCGTTGAGCGTGCCGGTGATGGCGCGCTCGACGTTGATCCGGTACATCCCGTCACGGTGACGGCGACCTTCGGGCGGCGGCGCCTGGGTCTGGTGAAACTGGAAGCCGTCGTCCAGATAAATGCTCCCGTGCGCGGTGCGCAGATGCAGGTCCGCGCGCACGTCGGCGGGCAGGGTCAGGTCAATCCTGCCGTTCATGGAGCTGAACGAGCTGGGTTTATTCGGGTCCAGGTGCGCGATGCGGGCCTCGATGCGCCCGTTCAGCGCGCTGGCCACAATGCTGCCCGACACGTTCACCAGCCGGATGTCGCCGTTGGTGTCCTCGGCGCTGATGTCGCCGTTCACCCCCGTCACCTCGATGTGGTCTCCGTTCACCGACGTCAGCCGCAATGCGGTGTGGTCGGGAACTTGGATGTTGAGGTTGCCCCCGTCGAAGATCGAGGTGCTGACGGTGACCACGTTGTCGTCCTCGCGCGCGTTCAGCCCGGGATTGGCGTCCAGTTGATGCATGCCCGTTGGCGCCGGCTCCGCCCGGTGTACGTGCGCGCCGGCGCCCTCGATGATGACCTGGTTACCGCTATACGCGCTCACGCGGATCGAGCCGCTGAGGACGGAAACCTTCAGCGTCGCCGGCTGCGACGGATGGCTGAGCGGCACCACGATGCGATTGCTCTGCGCCCCCGCCCCCGCGGCCAGCGCCAGCGTCAGCGCCGCCGCCAGGCTCGCGCTCGCAATCAACGAAAGGAAGTTGGACTTGTTCATGAAAAGCTCCTGCTTGTGCAATCGCGCCGCCGCCATCCGGTTACATTTACCTCGCGCCGGTCAATGCGCGCCGTGGATATAAATGGCCCCGTTCAGCGTCGCCAGCGTGATCGAGGGCCCGCCGTGTCCGATCTGCCCGCTGCCGGCATGCCGTCTGCGGAAGACAATCTCGCCGTTGTGCCGGTGCGACTCCGCCGCCGCCTCCGCCAGCGGTTGCACGTTGTAGTCCGTGTACACGCTGCCGTTCAAGGTGCGGTAGTGAATCTCGGCGTTGAGCGATTGCGGAAACGTCACGTGGATCGAGCCATTCACGGTGTGGAAGTCGCAGTTCCCCCCCGGCTCGGCGCCGTACTCGGCCCGCACGCCTCCGTTCACCGTGCGCGCATCGCCCGCCCCGGCCGCTCCCGTCACGGCGATGCTGCCGTTCACCGTATGCGCGCGGAAGCGGCCGCGCACGGCATCCATATGCACGCTCCCGTTCACCGTCCTAAGCGCCACGCTCGCCCCCGACGGCACATGCACCACGAAGTCGAAGGTGACCGAATAGCCCGGATTGTGCCAGTCGTGGCCGCGGAAAGGCCCGTTCACGGACGCATCCAGGCTGTCGCCGGTGTGGCTAAAATCAAGCGTCACCTCGCGCCCGGCCTCCTGCGCCAGGTCCGGCGTCTGGGCGTGAATGACCTCGGTGGCCGTGACCTCGACCGTGCTGCCCGAGCCTCCGCTCACCTCGATCTTCCCGTTGATGTTGCTGATTTTCACAAATGGCGTCGTGCCCAGCGAAAAGCTCTGCTCGATCACCCGCGGCGGCAGCGTCACCGGATAATCCTGCGCCGTGGCCGCATTCACCGTGAGCAGAAATGCCGCCGCCAGCCCGGCGCCGACAAGAACTTTGGTTCGCAATAGTTGCCGTGTCATCGCCTGGTCCTCAATTCCACTGCGGTTGCGCCAGCCCCCAGGCCGCCCGCTTCCGCACCTCCGCGTTGTAGTTCTTGTTCTTGCTCACGGCCTGCAGCAGCGTCCGCGCCTTCGGGTTGGCGGTCTCGACAAAGCTGTCCACCATGGCCACCTGCAGCAGCGGCGACTTCTGATAGCCGAACGCATCCACCAGCCCCTGCTGAATGGCCGGCTCGGCGGCGTGGCGCGTCAGGGCATCGAGCGCCGCCAGCCGCACCCCCGGGCTGGGATCGTATTTCAGCGAGCGCAGCAGCGCAGCCATCACCCGCGGATCGCTCGCGATCAGCCCCGTGCTGTAGCTCACCCCCTGCAGCCGGTCGCTCGGCGACTGCTGCTGCAGCAGCGACAGCACCGCAATTTGCCGCGTGTTCTGCACCTCGCCGCGCAGCTCGGCAATCTGCTGCGATGTCGTCGCCCCCGGCGCGCGCGCACTGCGCAGGAACCACCCCCCGACCAGCCCCGCCACCAGCAGCGCCGCCGCCGCCATGGCTGGCATTGGCTGCCGAAGCCAGCTCAGCCCACGACCCGTCCGTCGAGGCAGTCGCGCATCTGCGCCTGCGCCCCGCTCTTCCAGCCCTCCGGCGTAGGCAGCCAGCATCTCGTTAAAGCGCACCCGCTGCCGCGGGTCCGGCGCCGCCTCCGGCAGCGCCCCCATCCGCTCCCACAGCCCGGCCATCTCGCTGCACTCTGTGCAGGCGGCCAGATGTTCCCGCATCCACTGCTGCTCGTCCTCGCTGCCGGTTCCGGCCAGCAGCCCCGCCGCCCGCTCGCACTCCGTCAATCCGTTCATAACCCACCTCGGTTCGCCAAAACCATGTAGTGCTCGCGCAACTCGCGCATCGCCCGGTGTACCCGCACCTTCACCGTGTTCGTCTCGCATCCCAGCAGCACGCCGATCTCCTCGTGCTTCATCTCCTGGTAGCGGCTCAACACCAGAATTTCCCGCTTCTCCTGGGGCAGTCGCGCCATCGCCATGGCCAGCAACCGCCGCTCCTGCTCCTCCTGCGCCCCATCCCCGGGCGTCGTGGATGGCGCATAGGCCTCATCCCACTCTGTCTCCCCCCGCCGCTTGTGCCACTCGTTCAGCCGCGCATTGCGCGCAATCGAGTACATCCACGTCGTAAAGCGGCTCCCCGGCCGGTACGTCGCCCGATACTTCAAAATGCGCACGAACGTGTCCTGCACCAGGTCTTCCGCGCTCGCCCGCTGCGCCCCCAGCCGCAAAAAGTAGTTCAGCAGCGCCGTCTGGTGCCGGTCGAATAGATGCCCCAGCTCCTGCACCGCTCCCGCCTGCACCCGGCACATCACCGCGTCGTCGGAGTTCTCGTCCGTGCTCGCGTGCACCAGCGTCATCGGCATCAATGCTGCATCCGCCATGGCCTTCATTGACTTCATATCGCCGCTTTCACAATACGTTACGCGCCACCGCGTAGTGCACTAGCCCGGCATGGTCATTCCCGAATCGGAATCGCGGGGCAGATTTCTCTCAAACCTGAATCAACAGGGCTTCTGGATAAGTGACCTCTGGCTCGGTACCTGGTGGATCGCCTTCGGCGCCTGCCGCGCGGGCGCGCCGCCGCCGCCGCGCCGTACACGGCGCCGAGACCCCCGTATTGGCCGAGAGCAGCATGAAGCGGAGCCGGGGAGTAAGGGGCTCCGGCGCAGCGGCCTTGCGGCCTTAGAGAGCGGGCCGCGCGGCACAGCCGCGCTGGGAGCCCGCGATTAATCAAACGCCCAGCGCTCGACGACCACTTTCTTGTCGGTATAGAACTCGACCGCATCGCGCCCCTGCGCGTGCAAATCGCCAAAAAAGCTCCCCTTCCAGCCCGTGAAGGGAAAAAACGCCATGGGCGCGGCCACGCCCAGGTTGATGCCGATGTTGCCGGCGGTAGCCTCGTGCCGGAATTTGCGCGCCGCCGCCCCGTTCTGGGTGAACAGGCACGCCATGTTGCCATACGCCTGCTGATTCACGAAGCCGATGGCCTCATCCAGCGTCTCCACCGCGATCAAGCTCAGCACCGGACCAAAGATCTCGGTCTCGGCGACCCGTCCGCCCGCGGGCACCCCGTCCAGAATCGTGGGCCGCAGGAAAAATCCCTGCTCATAGCCGCTGATGTGAGCCGCGCGCCCATCCACCAGCGGCCTCGCCCCTTCCGCAATGCCGGCGGCAATCAATTGCTCGATGCGGGCCCGGCTGGCTGCGCTGATCACGGGTCCGGTTCGCACGCCCGGGTCGAGCCCAAAGCCCACCGTCCTCTCCCGCGCGGCCTCGGCCAGCGCGGGCGTGAAGCGCTGCCGTGCCTCGCCCACCGTCAGCACCAAGGCCGCGGCCAGGCAGCGCTGCCCGGCGCACCCAAAAGCCGAATCGCTCAGCACCTGCGTGGTCATGGCCACATCGGCGTCGGGCAGCAGCACCACCGGATTTTTCGCCCCGCCCTGGCACTGCGCCCGTTTCCCGCTGGCGCACGCGCGCGCGTAGACGTGCCGGGCCACCGCCGATGACCCAACAAAGCTCACCGCCCGCACGCCGGGATGATCGAGCAGTGCATCCACCGTTTCCCGCCCGCCGTGCAGCAGCGTGATCACCCCGGCCGGCAGCCCGGTGCGCGCCAGCAGCGACACCAGCTTCGCCGCGCTCAGCGGCACGCGCTCCGAGGGCTTGAGAATGAACGTGTTCCCGCAGGCGATGGCGTAGGGGAGAAACCACAGCGGGATCATCGCCGGAAAATTAAACGGCGTGATGGCGGCCACCACCCCCAGCGGCTGGCGCACCATGATTTCGTCAATGCCGCGCGCGATGTCCTCGCTGTTGCAGCCCTGCAGCATCATCGGGATGCCGCACGCCACCTCGACGTTTTCAATCCCCCGGCGCAACTCCCCCACC
>JBOGKL010000041.1:0-3377 GCA_050745525.1 Terriglobales bacterium
AACAGCTCAGATTCCTGGAGCATGGGATGACGATCGCCATGGCGGAAACGCCGTTCGATACCATCAGCGTGGACACGGCCGAGGATCTGGAACTGGCCAGCGCCGCGCTGCAGCCCCGCGCCACCTATTGAGTTCCGCATATTATAGTGAAGCATCAAAGAGTCCGGCCTGACGCCAAAACGCGGTGACGAGGGCGGGCCGGCGGCGCATGCGGCGGAGGCAGCGGATTGCAGTGTGGCTCAGTTGGCTCAAGTCGCGCGGGCAGAAGTTGGGGATTTCATGCTGCTTGAGATGGCCCCAGATGTATTCGGTGGGGTTGAGTTCGGGGGCGTAGGCGGGGAGGAACTGAAGTTCTATCCGGCCCTCCTGGCTGGCCGCGAATGCGCGCACCGCCCGGCTGTGGTGGACGCGCAGCCCGTCCCAGACGATCATGAGGTCGCCAGGGAGGTGGCGAAGCAGGTGCCGCAGGAACTCGATCGCCTGTTCGGCGCGGATCGCACCCGGGAACAGCTGGAAGTAGAAGCGCAACCAGGTGATCCCCGCCATGGCGGAGAGCGTCTTCCAGCCGAAGTGATACTGCAGCACCGGCGTCTGCCCACGCGGCGCCCACGTGCGGCAACGATGAGGGCGCTCGCTCAGTCCGCTCTCGTCAACGAAGACGATGGTTTGGCGCTGTCGAGCGGCTTTTTTTTTAGGGCGGGCCAGGTGACGCGCTTCCAATGCCGGATTGCCACCTCGTTCCGTTCCAGCGCGCGTCCCGTCGGCCGCTGGCAGCTCCAGCCCAGCCGTCGCAGGATCTTCCAGACGTGCCCGGAGTGGTAGCGGACGCCGGTTTCGCGCTCAATCAGATCGGCCACCCGCGCCGAGGTCCACAGTGCGGTCTCGTAGCCCAGTTCCCCAGGCCCGCGCTTCAAGCCCAGCGCCACCGCGCGCAACTGCGCCGGCGCCAATTTCGGCTTCCGTCCCACCCGGCGGGCTCCCCGCACCGCTTGGGCCCCTTGCCCCTCGCTCGCCACGCGCCACCGGCGCACGCTCTCCGGGCTGACGCCCACCCGGCGCGCCACCTCGGATTGGTGCACACCTTGATCGAGCAGCCGCATCCCGCGCCGCCGCCGCGTCTCCAGGGCCTTGAAATCGCGCCGCACTCCCGCTGGGTTTCCCATGCCCATTGAGACGCATTGTATCCCCAAACAGTTTCACTATATTATGCGGAACTCAATAGCTGTTAGCTTTTAGCTGTTGGCTCTGGCAACTAGCTCCGGGGGATGATGAGCAGCGTGAAGCTGCCGGGCACCATTTGGCTGCGGAATCGTCCGCGGCCGCGTCCGCGGCCCGGGGGCGGCGCGCCCGCCGCTACCGGCGGCGGCGGCTCGAATTTCGCGGTCACCGAGTAGAGGGTGTGGGTCGTCGGGTCAATTTCCATCGTGCGCGCCTGAGCTTGCGTCGCCACGTTGCCCAGCAGCGTGTACTTGTTCGGCGCATCCTCGTGGAGGATTGTGATGTCGCCCTCGCCCATTGAGAAAAAGGCCAGCTTCGAGCTGGGGTCGAAGCGCGCGGCATCGTTGCCCTGGCCGCCCAGCGCTATCACGTCCACCACCTTGCCCGTATCGGGGTTGAAGACCACACCGGCGCCAAAGCCGCCGGGTCCGCCGCCGTGGCAGCCGATGAAGATGCGGCGCGAGTGCGTATCCATGGCCGCGCCCGAGGGCCCCTTGCAGGGCGCCAGCGGCCATTCGTGTTCGACCTGGAGCGTACGGGTGTTGATGTCCACAATCGTGCTGCGGTCTTCCATGACGTCGTAAAGATGTCCGCGCCCGTCCGCCGCCGCCGACTCGGCCGCCCCCGGAATCGCCACCACGCCGGCGACGGTGCCGTCTTTGGCATTGACCGCGACGTCCTTTTTCCCGTGGGTAAGAAAGAAGACGCGGTCGGTTGCCGGGTCATACACGTATCCGTCGGAGCCGGAAATGGGCAGCAGGATCTCCTTGATCACCTTCAGCGTTTTGGCGTCGAACTCGGTGGTGCTGCTCTTGCCTTGCACGCCCTGGCTGTTGCCGCTGTTGCTGGTGAAGCCATGGTTGTCGCGCTCGGAGACCACCGCGCCGTGCGTGCTGGGCGTCGGCGAGATCTCGCCAACCACCTTATTGGTGTCGGTCGAGACCACAATCACCTGATTGCCGTGCGAGACAAACAAGTGATGGTTGGGTGCATCCATGCCGAGGTAATCCCAGAAGCCCTGGGCGCCCGGCAGCGGAACCGTTTGCGCCAAGTGATAGCCGTCCACCGTAGCTTCCATTTTTGGCGGCGGTCCGGCGGGCCCGCGGCGAGACTGGGCTGCAAGCCCGGCGCCCAGCAGCGCGGTCAATCCAGCGGTCAGGAACAAGCGGTAACGCATGGCATTTCTCCCTTTATGTGAACGGTAACCCCAGCCGCGATTATACTAAACGGCCTCGCATCAGGCTCCTGCGGCTAGAATACGTCATGCGAACTGGCATTGCGCGTGCGTTGGTCATCGCGGGCAGCGTGCTGCTCATCGCCTCGGCCGCGCTCCATGGGGTCGCGGGTTTCACCGCCGTCTTCCCTGCGCTGAACGCGTCGAACCTGGCGGCAGCGCTGAAACCGGCGATGCGGGTCATCTTTCTCCTGGTGGCATGGCACTGGCTCGTCTTCGCGGTGCTCGCGCTGCTCGCCCGCGCCTGCGACACCTCGACGCGCCGCAGAATCGTCCTCATCTGCGGTTTCGCGCTGCTGCTGGAGGCCATCGGGGGCGCCGCCGCCATGGGTTTGTTCATCGGCAACGAAATGATCGGCGCCGCCGGCATCCTGCTGCTCTGCGGCGCCTTCCTCTCCAATCGCGCCGATCTCACCGCAACTGACAACGGATAACTGATAACCGACAACCGCCCTACCAGACGCGGCAGGCCTTGGCGCCGGCGGTCATCGGGTCGCTGGGCCCGCAGTGGAACCCCGGCGCGAACTCCGGCATGTTCGTGACCACGCCGGTCACGCGGAAGCTGATGCGGCGCTCACCCGTGAGCGCACTGCCTGAAGTAGTGCTCGCGAATCAGGGCGCGTAGAAACGGGCGCCAATGCTGGCGGGCGAGAGCCAGGAAGGGTTCACGTTCCGCCCATGCCTCCGGATGGCAGACGTGCCATTGCAGCAGCACCTGGCATTCGATGTCTTCATCGCCTTCACCACGGTCTTCCCAGGCTTGCCGGGTCAGCGCGGCCTGCTTGCGTAACGCGCGCTCGCGCAGCTCCTCATAGCGCCCCGCGCGGCGCAGCCAGTCGAGCAGGGGGCGCTGGATGGGCTGATCCGGCTCCAGCGCCTGAAACGCCCGCAGGCAGGTCTCCGGCTCCAGCCACAATTCGTCCAG
>JBOGKL010000042.1:0-21633 GCA_050745525.1 Terriglobales bacterium
CGGCGCGGCCGCGCCGCCGCGCGGCCGGGACGAGCGCGCGGGCGTGGTCCTGGCCGGCCCCCTGCTGATGATCTCCAGCGTGGCACGCATCAACCGCTACCTGGCGGGAGCCCTGGAACGCGATCCCAGCCTCGCGCTGGCCCTCGATCCCACGCTCGCCGGCGAGGCGCCCATCGCCGCCTTCCCGCACCCGGCGGAATGGGCCGCGGGACTGCGCCGTCTGCCGCGCCGCCTGGACCTGACCATCCGTCACGGCTGGCCGCCGGATTTCACCCCTCCTCCAGCCGGCCGCACCGCGCTGATTCTGCCCTGGGAGTTCGGCGCCATCCCGCGCGCCTGGCTGCCTGGACTGGCCCGCGCGGCCGAGGTGTGGGTGCCCTCGGCCTTCGTGCGCGATGTGCTGCTGACCGCGGGCGTCGAGCCCGGGCGCATCGTTGTCATCCCCAATGGCGTGAACCCGGAGTTGTTCTGCCCCGAAGGAGCCAGCGCGCGGCCCCCTGCGGCGCGCGGCACCACGTTCCTGTTCGCCGGTGGCGCCATTCGGCGCAAGGGCATGGACCTGCTGCTTTCGGCCTGGCGCGCCGCCTTCACCGCCCGCGATGAGGTCACGCTTGTCATTAAGGACCTGGGCTCGCACAGCTTCTACCGGCATCTCAGCCTTGCCGCCGAGATCGCCGCCGCCGCACGCGACCCGCGCCCAGCGCCGATCATTTATCTCAACGACGCGTGCAGCGAGGCGGAGATGGCGGCTTTGTACCGCGGCAGCGATGTGCTGGTGCTTCCGTACCGGGGCGAGGGCTTTGGCCTGCCGCTGGCGGAGGCCCTTGCCTGCGGCAAGCCGGTCATCACCACGGCGGCCGGGCCCGCGCCCGAATTCTGCCCACTGGACGCGGCCTGGTGGGTCGAGGCCGTCGCGCGCCCCGTACCTGTGGCCATGCGCCCCTCCGGCGCTATGACGGGCGACCTGACCTGGTGGGAGCCCTCCCGCGCCGGCCTGATCGCGGCGCTGCGCGCCGCCGCATCCGCATCCGAGGCCGAACGGCGGAGAAAGGGGGCGATCGGCGCCGCCCACATGCGGCAACACTACACCTGGGATGCGGCCACCGGCTGCTACTGCGAGCGCGTGACTGGGCTGCTGGGCAGCGGCGAGCCGGCGCTTGGTCCGATACCGTTGCCGGTGGATGCGCACGGAACCCCGCGTACGCAAGGCATGGCTTTATCCTAAGTTCAGCGTGATTTGGATCGTGATGGGAGCAGCCGGGTCGGGCAAGACCACCGTGGGCCGTGCACTGGCGGCGGCGCGCGGGTGCGCGTTTTTAGAAGGCGACTCGCTGCACCCGCCCGCCAACATCGCCAAGATGGCCGCGGGCGTTCCCCTGCAGGATGCCGATCGCGCGCCTTGGCTGGCGGCGATTCGGCAGCATCTTGAAGCCGCCGTGCGGCAGGGCCAGGATCTGGTCGTGGCTTGCTCGGCGCTCAAGCAGCGCTATCGCGATCCGTTGGATCAGGGATTGCCGGTGGTGTGGGTGTACCTGCGCGCAACGGAAGAAGTCCTGCACCGCCGGCTCGAGCAGCGGCAGGGCCACTACATGAAGGCGGACATGCTCGCCTCGCAACTGGCCGATCTCGAAGAACCCAATCCCGGTGCCGCGCTGATTTTCGATGCCACGCTGCCGCCCGAGACCATTGCCGCCCGCGTGCTCGCAACGCTCTAAGCGCAGGCGGCATCCTGCTCGGCCAACAGCGTACGCAGCTTGTTCTGCAGGCTCTTGTAGCTGATTTGCAACTGGCGCGCCGCCAAGCGACGGTTCCAGTGCGTCTGGGCCAATACCGATAAAATCTGCGCCCGTTCGGCCTGCCAGGCGGCGCGGCGGCCAATCTCAAGCAAGGAGCCCCCGGGTTCCGCGGCGGGAAGGCAGCAAGCGGCGGCCGGCGCCTTGGCCGGCTGGGGCGGAGCGGCGGCTTGAGCCGGCGGCAAAAGGCCGGCCAGCAGAGTATCGTCGTCGCCCAGCACCACGTAGCGCTTCACGAGGTTTTCCAACTCGCGCACGTTTCCGGGCCAAGCGTACTGCTGCAGCCGCTGCCGCACCGCCGGGCTTAACGCCGGTAAGGTGCGTTGGTACAGACGCGCATACTTTTCCACAAAGAAGTCCGCCAGCAGCGGGATGTCCTCCTGCCTCTGCCGTAGCGGCGGCAGCTCGAGGACGATCACGTTGAGCCGGTAGAACAGATCGCGCCGGAACGTGCCTGCGCTTACCCCGGCTTGCAGGTCGGCGTTGCTGGCCGCGATGACACGCACATCCACGCTCATCGAGCGCCGCGAGCCGAGGCGGCAGAACTCCCCGTCCTGCAGCACGTGCAGGAGCTTGGCTTGTAACTGCAGCGGCATCTCGCCGATTTCATCGAGGAAAATGGTGCCGTCTTCGGCCAGCTCGAACTTGCCCGACTTCTGCCGCGTGGCTCCGGTGAAGGCGCCCGGTTCGTAGCCGAAAAGCTCGCTTTCCCACAGCTCATCGGGGATGGCGGCGCAGTTGATCTTGACGAACGAACTGGCACGCTCGGCCGTGGCCCCCAAAAGGCGTGCCACGACTTCCTTGCCCGTGCCGCTCTCTCCTTGCAGCAGGACGGTGAGGTTGGTTTCAGCAACCTGGCCGATCGTGCGGCGAATCGCCACCATGGCGGGCGAATCCCCGAGCAGTGGTGTGCTGAAGGCGGGTGCGAGGGCAAGAGAGCGCGTTTCCACGATGGTCCACGTTAGCGCAAAATTGGAACGCGAGAATCCCCCTTGATGGGGGCTACATGGCCAAGCCCAACTTTGAACTGAGACATACGTAGAACCCTGATGGACCGGGCCACGGTAATCCGTGCTTGCTCATCTCACTCTCTCGCAACGATGGGAAGGGCGGCCAGTTGGATGGCGAACGAGCAAGATCCTGGAGTTCCTCCGCGCGCCGTCGTGGAGGTGGGGAGCCAACCCAGCCCCGAGTTGTTTGCCCAGCATGTGCCCGCGCTCACGGGCTTATTGCGTATGGCCCTGCTGTCGGGCACGGAAATGACGGTCCCCACCGTGCTGCAGTTGGTCATGGATGTGGCATGCAGCATTATTCCCGCCGATGGCCAACTGCTGCGCTTTGTTCCCCCGCAAGCCTCGGCCCCGCCCATGCAATTGGGCTTGCACGTGGATCCTTCCCTGGAGGCCGACCAGGATCTGTTGCATGCCTGGGTCGGGTACACGGGCAAGCCGGTCTTGGCCGAGCGCAATCTTGATCCGGGCGTGGATGAATACCTGAAGCTCAGGCACGCCGTCTCGGCGCTCGCCATTCCCCTGTTCTTGCAGCACGGCTGGGCGGGCTCGTTGCAATTGTTTCGCAATGCGGGGCCGCCCTTCAGCCCGGCTGAGGGGCGGCTGGGCTGGATGCTGAGCCTGCTGGCGGAAAATCAGATGGCGGCCATCGAGTCCATCCAGCATCTCACCCGCCTGGCCTCGACCGATTACCTGACCGGCTTGCGCTCGCGCGGTTATTTCGAGCGCGCCCTGGAACAGGAGGTCCACCGCAGCCTGCGCCGTAGCAGCCCCTGCGCCCTGTTGCTGATGGATCTCGACGACTTCAAGAACGTCAATGACCGCTTCGGTCATCACGCCGGCGACGATGTGCTGCGGCAGTTCGCTGCCATCCTGCCCCACGGCCTGCGCGAGGTGGACACGAGCGCGCGCTTCGGAGGCGATGAGTTTGCCTGCGTGCTGCCCGACACCGACCCGGAGGGACTGCGCCTGGTGGCTCAGCGCGTGCGTGAAGCGGTGGAGGGGCACGCCTTCTCCATTCCCGGCAGCCAGGCCCAACTGCGCCTCCGCCTCAGCATCGGACACGCGCTCTGCCCGCGGGACGCCCGCACCGCCGAGCTGCTGTTGCGCAGCGCCGATGCTTCCCTCTACGCCGCCAAACAGCAGCGAACCGGACGGCGCTGGGCCGACCTGCGCCAAGCGAGCTAGGCAAGCGCTCACTCGTCGGGCGGATTTTCCTGCAAGGAAAAAGGCTCGGCAGCGACCGCGCCGGCGCGGCGCACCAGCATCTCGACCTTGCCTTCGGCGGCGTCGAGCTGCTTGCGGCATTCCTCCACCAGCGCCATGCCCTCTTCAAACAACTGCACCGAACGCTCCAGCGGCAGGTCGGCGCGCTCGAGCTCGGTGACGATTGCCTCCAGGCGCTCCAGGCTGAGCTCAAACCCGCCGTTGGGTGGCATGGCTTTTTTCTCCGGTGATGTGCGGCAGATGCGCGGCGCCGATCAGGCCGGCATCGGCGCCCAGGGCGCTGGCCACGATGCGGGTGTCCGTGGAGCGCGCAATGAGCGAGCGCTTGTGCACTTCCGCGGTGAGGCTGGGCGCGAAGGCATCCCAGCCGTGCGCCACCCCTCCGCCGACGACGTAGAGCGGCAGATTGAAGATGTTGATCAGGTTGGCGATGGCGACGCCAAGAGAACGGCCCACCATCTCGAAAATTTCCCGCGCCACCACGTCGCCCTGTTTGGCCTTGATATAGACAATCTCGGCCGTTAACTCGCCCAGATCCTCGGCATCACGCGCCAGTTCGACCGAGCGGCCGGCGCGCACGGCGGCCATGGCCATGCGGCTGATGGCGCTGGCGGAGGCGTAGGCCTCGACGCATCCCAGGTTGCCGCAGCCGCACAGGGCGCCATTGGGATCAATCGTCATGTGGCCCAGTTCGCCGGCCATGCCCTCGCGCCCATGCCAGATGCGGCCGTCCAGGATCAAGCCGCCGCCAATGCCGGTTCCCACCGTGATCATGCACAGGCCGTTGTAGTTGCGTCCGGCGCCGACCCAGCTTTCACCGAGAGCGGCGGCATTGGCGTCATTTTCCAGCACGACGTGGGTTTGCAGGAGCCGCTCGATATCGTCGCGCACCGAAAAATCGCTCCAGCCGGGCAGGTTGGGCGACTGGCGCACGGTGCCGTCGGCGAGGTTGATGATCCCCGGCACGCCGATGCCGATCCCGGCCAGACGGGAGCCGGGAAAGCGCTGCTCCATGTCTTTCACCGCGCCGCACAGGTCCGCGACGACACGCTCGCGGCCTTCCTTGACCTCCGTGTCCAGGGCGATGCGCTGCAGAATCGTGCCGTCGCAGTTCACGGCAGCCACGCGCAGATTCGTGCCGCCCAGATCCACTCCGATGGTGAAATCGGCAATCGCGGGTGCGTTCATCTACAGCAGTATGGAAGCGGCCTAGGGCTTTTGGCAATTCGGGCAAAAATGGGCGCTGCGTCCGGAGAGCACGATGCGGCGGATCCGATGGCGGCAGCGCAAGCAGGGCTGGCCCTCGCGCCCGTAGACGCGGTGCCTTAGATGGAAGCTGCCGGGCTCGCCGCGGCTGTCCACGTAATCGGAGATCGAGGAGCCGCCGGCGGCGATGGCTTCGCCTAAAACCTCGCGCAGCGCCAGCCGCAACCGCCGCAAACGGGGCGCGGAAACGTGGCGGGCGCGGGGATGAATGGCGGCCCGAAACAGGCTTTCATCGGCGTAGATATTGCCGATGCCGCGCAGTAGCGCCTGGTTCAGCAACGCGGACTTGATGGGCGCTTGGCGCCGGGCGAAGCGCGCGACAAAATCGGCCGCCGTCACCTGCAGCGGCTCGACGCCGGAGGGAATCGCCAGCTCGGGCGCGTAGGGGGTCGCGGCGCCGGGGGCCGGCGCCGGGGCCAGCGCCAGGCGCCCAAAGCGGCGCGGATCGCGAAAGCGCAGCTCGCGGCCGCCGGCAAAGCACAATACCGCATGCGTATGCGGGCGCATGGGCGCATCCACGGGGAGCCAGACCAATTGCCCGGTCATGCCCAGGTGAAACAACAAGTGCCAGCGCCGCGACCCCCGCGTCATCGTAAGGATCAAGCACTTGCCGGCGCGCTCCAGCTTCGCCACGCGCGCGCCCGCCAACGAGGCCAGTGCGGCCGGGTCGCCGCGCAGCATCGAAGCGCGATAGAGTACGACGTCTTCCAGCACTAGGTCCTGCAGCACGGCGCGCAGGCCGCGCGCGACGGTCTCGACCTCGGGCAGCTCAGGCACCCCAGAACTCCCGCAATGCGGCGATCAATGCGGCAGCGCCCGGCTGGTGCGCTTCCGCGGCCACGCTCCATCCCAACTGCCCGGCCGCCGCGCGGGTCACGGGACCAATGACGACCACGGCCACACCCTGCATGCGCCGGCGATGATCTTCGCCCAGCAAGGCAGCCAGGTTGCGCGCCGTCGAAGGGCTGGTAAGCACGGTGGCGTCCACGCCGGGGAACAGCGCGAGCGCGGCACCTCGCTCCGACTCGGCGGCCACGGTCCGATAGCATGCGGCGGCCACGACCTCGGCCCCCTGGGCGCGCAGCGCCTCGGGAACGAGGTCCCGCGCGGCCTCGGCGTGCGGGAACAGGATGCGCGCTCCCGGCACAACGCGCCCGGCCAGCGCCTCGACCACACCCTCGGCGCTCGATCGCGCGGGCACAATCGTGGCTGCCCACCCCGCATGGGACGCCAGCGCAGCCGCGGTGGCTGGGCCCACGGCGGCGACCCAGCCGCGCGGCGGCGATCGCTTCATGCCCAGCGCCTCGGCGCGCGCGAATAGGGCGCTGACGGCGTTGGCGCTGGTGAAAACGCAGCCGTCAAAGGCGGCCAGGGATGATAAGGCGGCATCGAGTGGCCCCCAGTCGCCGGGCGGAGCGAAGGCAATCGTGGGCAGGGCGATGGCCTCGGCGCCCTGGGCGCGCAAACCCGCCAGCAACTCGCCCGCCTGCTCGGCGGCGCGAGTGACCACGATGCGGCGGCCGCTCAGCGGCAGAGCCGGGGCAGACACGGTGGTCTCATTGTCGCAGAATGGCGGCCGCGCCCGCCCGCAGCAGCGCCTCGGCGACCTGCTCTCCCAACGCCTCCGGCTGCCCGGGACTGCCGTCGGCGGCATGGCGCAAACGGCGCGAGCCGTCGGGCGAGGCCACCAGGGCATCGAGGCGCAGCTTCCCCTCTGCCTCGCGCGCCCAGGCCGCCACCGGCGCTTGACAACCGCATTCGAGGCGCCGCAATAAGGCCCGCTCGGCGGCCACCGCGCGCGCCGTGGGAGCGTGATGCAGCGGCGCGAGGGCCTGCAGCACGCGCGCGTCCCCGGCACGGCACTCGAGCGCCAGGGCGCCCTGCGCCGCCGCCGGTAGAAACTGTTCCGGGTCCAGACGCTCGGCGATCACCTCCGCCCGCCCCAGCCGATCCAGGCCGGCGCCGGCCAGCAGCAGCGCATCGAAATCCCCCTCCCGCCAGCGCCGCAGGCGCGTGTCCACGTTGCCGCGCAGCGGGAGCAGGATCAGGTCGTGGCGCAGCCCCAGCACCTGCGCGCGCCGGCGCACACTCCCGGTGCCGAGGCGCGCGCCCGGCGGCAAGCTCAGCAACGTCGCGCCCGGGGCCGCGACCAGTGCGTCGCGCACATCGGCGCGCTCCGGGACCGCGCCCAACACCAGGCCGGGCGGCAGTTGCGCGGGCACGTCCTTGAGACTGTGCACCGCAAAGTCGAGATCGCCGGCCCGCAGCCCCTCTTCCAACTCCTTGGTGAATAGCCCCTTGCCCCCGATCTGGGCCAACGCGGTCTCGCCGTGGCGGTCGCCGGAGGTGGTCACGACGACGATTTCGCAGTCCGCACCCGCTTCGGCCAAGCGCGCCCGCACGTGTTGCGCCTGCCAGCGCGCCAGCGCCGAGCCGCGCGTGCCCAAACGCAGGGGCCGTGGACTTCCGGCGGTCACGAACGAGATCCCGGGCGCGCCCCCGCCGTGGCGCCAAGCACGTCCGGCGCCGCTTCTGACTCGAGGGCCTCGGCCAGGGTGAGCCCGAACAGGCGCTGGGCCAGATCGAGCAACGCCGCGCGGCCGCCGTCGCCGTTGCGCGAGGCTTCCTTGAGCTGCACCATCGGCTCGTGCAGCCACTTGTGCATGAGGCTGACGGTGAGCGCCTCCATTGCCTGCTTCTGCTCGGAGCTGAGCGGCCCCAGGCGCGACTGCGCCCGTTCCCACTCGGACGCGCGCAGAGCCTCGGCTCGCGCCTGCAGCGCGCGCAGGGTGGGCACAACATCGAGCAACTGCCGGCGCTCGAGATAGGCGCACACTTCCTCTTCGATGATCTTTTCCCCCTGCACTGCCTCCTGCCTCCGCCCGTGCAGGTTGGCACTCACCACCTGGTCGAGATCGTCCACGTTGTAGACGAAGGCGTTATCGAGCTGGTGCACGCTGGGCTCGATGTCGCGCGGCACGGCCAGATCGAGAAACAGCACCGGCCGGCCGTGGCGGCGGGCCAGGAAATGGGCCGCATCGGCGCGCCGGATGATCGGCTGCGGCGAGCCCGTGCAGGCCAGAATGATGTCGGCCAGAGCGCCCATCTCCGCCAGCTGCTCCAGCGGATGCGCTTCCCCGCCGCATTTTTCCGCCAGCTCGCGCGCATGGGCGAAGGTGCGGTTGAACACGAGCACGCGTGTCGCCCCCTGCGCCCGCAGGTAACGCAGCGCCGCCGTACCCATGAGCCCGGTGCCCAGCAGCAGGATGGTTTTGCCCGCCAGATCGCCGAAGATCTGGCGGGCGAGATCCACCGCGGCCTGGCTGACGCTCACCGGCTGCGCGGCAATCGCGGTCTCGGTGCGCACGCGCTTGGCGGCGCGAAAGGCGCGCTGCCCCAGGCTGTCCAGCTCCGGCCCGAGCACGCCCGCCGTTTGCGCCGCGGTAAAGGCCTGCTTGAGCTGGCCCAGGATCTGCGGCTCGCCCACCACCAGCGAATCCAAGCTGGCGGCCACACGAAACAGGTGGCGCATGGCATCGGCGTCCTGTAGCCGGTACCAGCTCGAAGGCGGCGGCATCGAGGCTGCGGGCGCCGCTTGGGCGAAAAACGCGTGCAGATCGGGCGCCGCTCCCTCCCCGGCCGCCACCAGCGCTTCCACGCGATTGCACGTGGAAAGAATCAGCCCCTCCGTCACCTCGGGCACCTCACCCAGCAAGGCCAGCGCGCGCGGCAGGGCGCCGGCGGAGATCGCCAGCGGCTCACGCTGCTCCAGCGGCGCGGTGTGATGGCTGATGCCGAGCAGGTGTAGGCTCATCGCAGAAAGAGGGAATGCACCTGGCTCAGGCCATTGGCGAACCACCCGGCCAGTGCCACCCCAAAACACGCCAGCGTCAAATAAGCGCTGCGCCGGCCGCGCCAGCCTGCCGACCAGCGCGCGAACAACAGCACCAGATAGATCACCCAGGCCAGTAGCGCCAGCACCACGGTGGGATCGTTCAGCGCCACCCCGCCCAGTAGCGCATCCGCCCAATACACCCCGATCACCAGGCCGGCCGTGAGCAGCGGAAATCCGGCCAGCAACGAGCGATAGCTGATCAGGTCCAGCGTCTGCAGCGAGGGCAGGCTTTGATGGGCACGGGACCCCGCGTGGCTGCGCCACGCGACCCGCTTGCCGCTGGGCCGAGCCGGGGACCCTGGGAGCCCCAGCCCGGCCGCGTCCGGCTTGGGCACGTGCGCCGCACCTTTGGCCTTCAGCCCGCGCTCGGCAACCAGATAGAGCACGCCGCTGCCCATCGCCACCACCAGCCCGGCATAGCCGACAAAGATCAGGCCGATGTGCAGGTAGATCCAGCCGTTGAATAAAAGACCGCGCTCGAGCGCCGGAGGTCCGCTTTGCACGCTCGCGGGAACCACCGTGGCCGCGGCGGCGAGCAGGCAGATCACCGGCACCACCACCAAGCTCAGCGCACGGGGTGAATAGGCCCGGTATACCGCCAGAAAAAACGCGGCGATGATGAAGGCCAGCAGCCCGGTGATGATGCGATAGAAGTCGGCCGACTGCGCCGTGAAGATCGCGGCCGTTTCCACCAGGCTGACAAACTGGAATAGAAAACCGGCGGCCACGGCCGCGCGCGCCAGTCCAAACACCGAGTTCTGCTGTTCCGGCTCTTTCAGCAGCGCCGCCATGACGGCGGCGGCAAGGCCGGCTACGTAGAATCCCAGCGCCACGCGGGCCCACAGGAAGCTGAACGCTAGAAGCGAATGCACACCAGCACCGAACCTAAATTATAGCGTTTAGAGCGGTTTCCACGGGGCCGGCCGCCGCTCCGGGGTAGTGGTAATCCACCTCGGGCTTGAATTTGGTGTGGCCTGGAGCAGCATTAGGTTCGCCGAGCGCCGGTAGTGGGCTCTCACCACGTCTTCAGGCTCATTGGTCCAGTTCAGCGTCATCACATGTTCAAGGTTGACCTCGGAGAGGTCCTCGCTTGGGACGAATTGCGGCTCCGCCTTCAGTTCTTCTTATCAAGCTCAGCCACAAGCCGCCCCAGTACCCGGCGTGTGGCACGCGAACCGAGTTTGGCCCGTTCCCAAAGGTTAAACGACCCGTTTCGGTGTCTCCGAATACCTATTGACATTCAGTTAAAATTCACTACCATGCGGTTGTGAATGGTTTAGATACAACGTTTGCGGCTTTGTCCGATCCGACCCGGCGGGCGATGGTCCAACGGCTCTCGCACGGACCTGCCTCTGTGCATGGCCTGACGGAGCCGTTTGCATTCTCGCAGCAGATGATTTCAAAGCACATCGCCTGTCTGGTGCGGGCGCGGATCGTGATCAAGACGAAATGTGGACGAGAGAGTATCTGCACGCTCAGGCCGGAGGCGATCAAGACGGTCAGCGACTGGGCGATCACCTATCGGCGGTTCTGGGAAGAGAGTTTCGACAAGCTGGATGTGGTTGTGAAACGAATGAAAGCAGAGGAGGTTAGAAATGACAAAAAGCACGGTAAATGAGAACGAACGGATGGTTGTCACCCGAGTTTTCGATGCCCCACGCGAACTGGTCTGGAAGGCGTGGACTGACCCGAAATATGTGATGCAGTGGTGGGGGCCGAAGGGCTTTACTGCGCCCGTTTGCCAGATAGATTTTCGCGTTGGGGGGAAATTTCTCTGCAGCATGAGAACGCCGGATGGGCAGGAGTGCTGGAACGGGGGTGAATACCATGAGATTGTTCCCTACGAAAAGATCGTCTCCTCCATGTACTTTTCCGACTCGAAGGGAAACAAGATTGATCCTGCGCAGCTAGGAATAGAACATGAGGCCATTGAGGGTGCGTACGACGTGACCATTTTTGAGGACCTGGGAAACGGCCGGACGAAACTCACCCACATTGGAAATGAAACCATGGAGAGCGCGAAGAATAGCGGTCAGTTCGAGGGCTGGAACCAGATCCTCGATAAGCTCGCCGCAGTTGTTGAGGAGTTGGCGCAGGCGAAATAAGCGTCCGCGGCTGGAGAAGCAAGGGAGGCTGGGCACCGGCAAGCAGACGGTGCTGGTCGCGGTGCCCGCCCGCCCCGAGTTAAAAGGTTGAGCCCTGGTGTCTTAGATTGCCGAACGTGGCGATATTGGCCAGGCTGAAGCTGAACAGGAGTTGGTTTTCGCGCCGCAGCGTGGCGAGAGCAAACCTTCGGTACTCCATCGTAATGCCACAACAATCCCAGTTGTGGCCCACCTGCACCGTCGTGTACAGCAGTTGGCCGCTTTGGGCATCGTAGGCGATATTGCCCCCAAGGCTGGTTCCCGGTTGCGCTATGTCGCCGTAGCCCAACCCTAAACGAAGCTGGTTGAATTGCGACGGCGTCAACAGCGGGGCCGTGCCCGGCGGCGGATGCAGCACGTAGTCGCTGCCGGAGAAAAATCCCTTGCCGAAATGAAAGTTGCCCGTGAACGCGCTGGCGCTGACTTCATGATCGTGGCTGTCGTAGTCCAGGCGCCACTCGCCGTCGAAGCGCGCAAAGGGGGAGACGCGCACCACCGAGCTGAGCGGAGAAAACCGTAGCGGCAGCGCTTCCACCGCAAACGGCGAGAGCAGCGCGGTAGTGAGAAAAACATTGCGGCTGCCGGGTTGCAGTGCTCCGCCAAAAGTGGGATCGAAGTAGTACTTCTGCAGCAGCGTCCAGGAAATCAGCTCGCGGGAATGCCCCTTGGGACCACTGGCCGTCAGCAGCCGGTTGGTGAAGCCGTAATCCACTTCGCTCGTGTCGGACAGGATGTCACGCTCGTCGAAGCGGATAACTTCTCCGGCGTTCTGCACTCCGCCGGTGAGGTGGTAGTCCACCTCGGGCTCGAACACGTGTTCCAGCCGGTCGCCCAGCCAGCCTCCAGGACCCCGGTACACCTTGGCCAAGGCCGGCAGTCGCCATTCCAGCCCCGCGCTGTAGGCGTTACGCCACAGGCCACCGCCGAGCAGTACCGGAGTCGCATTCGGGGAAAGCGCGGAGGAGGCCGCCTCGCGCTCCGAGTAGTACGTCGTATCCGCCGATAGTTCGCCTGTGAATGTGCCCAGCGCCGTCGTCACCGGCATCCGCAGGGTCGGGGATAAATCAAGCCTGGACATCGCGCCCGTATTGAAATCGGTTTCGCTGCGGTCGAGCAGGCCTGCTTCCCCATCCCAGGAAAAATAGATGGGAAGTTTGCGCGTCAGGCTTTGCGCGTAGCCGCTCCACTCCAAGCTGGGCAACTTGGCCAACGACAAGCTCGCTTTTGGGCTCGTGCCCAGAAAATCCTGGTAGGTGTGTACCTCGACGTCGAGGTCCTGACCGTTCCACTGCTTCTCCGTAAAGCCGGTCGAGACCGCCTCGGAATTGATGGCCTGGGAAAAGTTGTTTTGAAACACCAGCCGGTACAGGTACGAGGAAAGATAGTCAACGTCGAGCACGGTGCGAAACCCATCGGCCGCGGTGTGATCACCGGTGACGCGCAGTTCCTGACCTCCCTGGCGCAGCCGCCCTCCGCCCTGCAGCGCCAGACCGCGGTCAAAGACCCCGTCCAGTTGCACTGCGAGATCGGAGTTGCGCGAGGGCCGGGCCTGCAGGCTGAGGTGGTCGGCCCATCCGCGCGCGCTGTAGAGCTCGCCGCCCACGGTCAGGTTGAGATTCGGCGCCGCTGCCCAGTAATAGGAATCGCCGATCACGTAACCTTTGAGGTTGCTCTTGCTCACCACGGGTACCAGCACGCCGCTGTGGCGTCCGCGCCGCGTAGTGGAATATGTTAGAAATGGCGCGTAAAATATGGGGACATCGAAGAGTCGAAACACGGCATGATGCAGGGTGGCATTCTTTCCCAACTCGACCGTCACTTGCTGGGCGCTGAAGATCCATTTCGGGTCCGGCAGCGTACAGGAGGTGACCGTGCCATCTTCCAAGCGGTAAAGATTGGGACCAAGTCGCTCGAGCTTGCGGCCGGTGAAGATCAGCGGATTGGAGGCGACGGCGGTGGATTGACGCCCGTGCAGGCGAATGCCACTAACACCGCGAAAGTTGTCGAATTCCCCGGTAGAGTAGAGAAAATTGTAGCGGGCGCTCGTCCCCTCGATGTGCGTTTGCTCGCGCACGCTGTCAAAGGCAACGTGGCCGGTGGCTACGGCTTCACCGCTTTGGGCATTGTAGGTAATCTGGTCGGCGCTAAGACGCAGCCCGCCCAGCGTGATCTGGACGTTGCCACGCGCGTGGTATACAGTGTGGCCGGGTACCAAAGTCGCGGTAACCTCATCCGCCGCCAAAGTGACCGCAGTGTGCGGAGCCAACGGGTTGTGCAAGGGAATGACTTGAGAGGGACGCTGTTGCGGTTGCCGGGGGTTACTAGCGTGATTCCCCGCCTGGGCCGCGGCCGGCAGCGCCGGCACGGTAGCCCAGAGGAGCATCAGCAGAATTGGCAATCGCAGCCGCGCCGACATTACTTCTCTGTAGCTTAGCGAACATTCATGGCCACCGACCCCGTATCCGGACCGGAAATTCCGCCCCTGCTGCCGCCCCTGCCGGCTTGGCGGCAAGAAGTGCGGCAGAGGGTCGAGGCCTATCGCGCCAGCCATCCGCGCCCGACCGCGCACCAGCGGGCCAGCGCGAGCGAGGAACGCGAGGCTGGGCGCGAGGCTGCCTCGCCCCTGTCGCCGGAGCCGAATGCGGGGCGCGTGCTGCACTTCCGGCAGCAGCCGGCGCTGATGATCATCTCCGCCCATGGCTCGGCCGAGCCCATCGCGGACCCGATCGAGCTGACGGCGCTGGTGGCCAAGCCGGAACCGGAGGATGCCCCGATTGCCGTGGAACCCTCCTGGCACCCGGATGCACCGGGCGACTACCTCCAGTTGCCGCTGCCCATGGGTAGTTCCGCGCTGCCCGCCGCACCGGTGTTGCCCGACGGCTTGGCCTCGCCCGGGCTGCGGTTCCAGGCGGGGCTGACCGATGCGGTGGTGGTCGCCTTCGCCGCGATTCTATTTTCGTTGGCGGGGTGGGCGAGCCAGAGTTTCGCCGCCTTTTCCGCGCCGCAACTGCGACCGCTGCTGCCTGCCGTCGTGGTCGTCCCGGCGGTGCTGGCGGCGCTCTATCTGCTGCTGTGCGCCTACGCGGGCGGCGCGACCATCGGCATGCGCTGCTGCGGCCTCGCGGTCACCGGCTGGGATGGGCCGCTGACGGCCGCCACGCGCCGGCGGCGCGGCTGGGCCAGCGTGGTGTCGCTGGCCGCGCTGGGGCTGGGCTTCATGTGGGTGCTGTGCGACCGCCAGCACTTGAGCTGGCATGATGCCATCTCGCGCACCTGCGTCATCGTGGATTCAGGCCACGAGAGCTGAGCGCTTTAGAGCGAATCCAGCGTAGGTAGAACACGCTCCGGGACCGCGCGTGCGGCTTTTCCTGGTGTCAAAGCCGCAGGCGGGACGGTCCGCCAGGCTACAGCGAAGCTGGATTTGCTCTACTGCCAATGCTGCCAGCCACGCGGCAGCAGACGCCGGCGGCGCCCGTCGCCATAGCGCAGCCAACAACCGGGTTTGGCTGTAATCACGCCAATCTCGCGGAGCCCGGTGAAGGCGGGCGCGCGCTTGCCTGCCGGCAGGGTGAACAGCAGTTCGTAATCTTCGCCGCCATACAAGGCACGCTCCAGGCCGGCGGGCGCCGGCACTTTGTCCACCTCGATTTCCGCGCCGAGGCCGCTCTCCTGACAGAGATGGCCGAGGTCCACCGCCAGGCCGTCGCTCAGATCCAGCGCGGCGCTGGCGCGATGGCGCAGCGCCAGGCCCAACTGCCAACGCGGCTGCGGATGCGCGTGGCGTGCGCGCGCCCTCCGTTCCGCCGCGGTGCCGGCGGCCTTGCCTCCATGCGTCAGCTCCCGTCCCCAGGCCGCTTCGCCCAGCGCGCCGGAAACGAAGATGCGATCTCCTCTGCGTGCACCGCTGCGGCGCAAGGCGCTGCCGGCCGGCACTTGCCCCACACCCACCGCATCCAGCACGATCGGCCCCGGGCACACCGAGCAGTCGCCTCCCACCAGGGCGGCGCCTGCCTCGCTCGCGGTGCGCAGCAGCCCACGATAGAAAGACCGTGCCCAACTCACCGGAAGCTGCTGGGGAAAGGCTGTGGAAACCAATAAGGCCAACGGCTCGGCTCCCATCGCCGCCAGGTCGCTAAGGGCGCGGGCGGCCAAACGCCGTCCGCACACCAGGGCCGGGTCCCGGGCGCGCAGAAAATGCACGCCTTCCACGAATAAATCCGTGGTGTGCACAGTTTCCCACCCGCGGCGGGCACGCAGCAGGGCAGCGTCATCCCCGATGCCAAGGCGCAACTCCGGCCGCCGTGCGCCTGCGGCAGCCTCGGCCTGCCGCCGCACCCATTGCAACCATTTGCGCTCTTTCTGCATGCTGTCTCATTTTGAGATTAACGAAAGTTCGCGGCTAGGGTGTTCCCTAGTTGCCGTTGCCCGGAGCCGCTCGTACAATATGGACAGATTTCAACCTCCGAGGTGTGCAGTTGTCCATGTGGAAGAATCAAACCGACCGGGATGTTCCGGTACCACCCGCCGTCAAACCGCAAGCGCCGATCGCACCCGCAGTCGCAGCGCCTCCCGCACCCGCAGTCGCTCCACCGCGCGCCAGCAATGGCCACAGCGTGGAGCGTAGCACCCTGCTCAGCAAAACCATCCAGCTTAAGGGCACCATAACCGGGACGGAAGACCTGTTTGTGGACGGCAAGCTCGAAGGCTCTGTGGATCTGCCGCAAAACACGCTCACCGTCGGCGCCAACGGCCACGTACAGGCCAACATCAATGCGCGCGAGGTGGTCATACTGGGCCGTTTAACAGGCAATATCACCGCCGCTGACCGAGTGGAAATCAAGGCGCAAGGCGCGCTCACCGGCGACGTCAGCGCGGCTCGCATCAGCATAGAAGACGGAGCGTTCTTCAAGGGCGGAATAGATATCCGCAAGGCTGGTGGCGCGGCCGCCACGGCCAAGGCCTAAGCGCCCTCCAGGTCCAGCCGGTCGAGGATGCCGATAATGGCGGCATCAATGGGAGACTGCGGACGTCCGACGGCAGTCATGGCGGCATAGCCGTCCATCACTACGAGCACGCGCTCGCCCACGCCGGCGCCCACGGCATCGAGCGCCAGCAAGGCCGCGCCGCCGGCAGGGGTTCCGGCCGGTTGCAATGCGACTTTACCCTCGAGGCCTTGGCCTGCCAGCGCTTCCGGAGTGACCAGCAATACTTTGCACCCCTGATGGCTGGCGTGCTTCTGCGTGGCCACCACCTCGGCGGTGACACGGGCAACGATCATCGCTGCGCCCGCAGCCAGGCCTGATTGGCAGCCGGATCCAGAATGCCCACAATCGTGGCATCGGTGGGGACCGCTTGCGGCAGCCAGGGGAAGCTGGCCTCTTTGCCGCGGCAGCAGTAGACCGTCTCTCCGGCGCCGGCGCCCACCGCGTCGAGCGCCACCAGCGTGCGCCCGGCGTGTTCGCCGCGCGCGTTCAGAGGCTGAATCACCAGCAGCTTGTGCGCGCGCAGGGCGTCGTCTTTCACGGTGGCGACCACGGTGCCCGCAACCTGCGCCAGAAACATTGGCTATCTCGCCGTTTCCACCGTGTCTACGATGCCGACGATGGCGGCGTCAATCGGTTTTTCCTGGCCGTCGCGCGCCATGCGCGCCGAGCTGCCCTGCACGATGAGCACGCGCTCGCCCGCCCCCGCTCCGACCATGTCCACGCCTACGACGTAGCCGGGTTCATCCTGGCCTTGGGCGTTTTGCAGGCGCAGCACCAGCAGCTTGAATCCCTCCAGGCGCGGGTCCTTGCGCGTGGCGACGACGGTTCCGATGACGCGGGCCAGTTGCATCCGGCGTTACTCAGGCGTGCGGCGGAAGCCCCGGTAGCGGTACCGCGCGTTCCAGGCCCGCCGCCGGGCGCGGAATCACGTGTACGGAAATGACTTCCCCGATGCGCCGCGCCGCGGCCGCGCCGGCCTCGGTCGCCGCTTGCACCGCAGCCACTTCGCCCTGCACGATGGCGGTGACGTAGCCGGCGCCGATTTTCTTCTCCCAGCCCACCAGGCTGACCTCGGCCGCCTTCACCATGGCATCGGCGGCTTCGATCATCGCCACCAAGCCCTTGGTCTCGACCATGCCCCACGCTTCGCCGCTGAGTTCTGCCATAGCCGCTCCTTGCAGGATTCTACCCTAAACGCGTCCTTTACCAGCGCCGCTTGCCATTGGGTAACGTCGGCGGCAACCGCGGCGACGCCGCCCCCGGTGATGCCGCCATTCCGTCGTCACGCGTGACCGGACAGCTGGGTGACAGCGCTGCCGCGCTCGTCACGCCCTCGTAGCGCCCGCGCGCGAGCACCAGCTTGTCCACTTCTTCCTGGCCCAGCAGATTCTGCCGCCCCAGAAGATGCGTCACCAGGGCGATACGGGCAAAATGCTCGACCGTCTCCATCTTGAAATACGCTTTCCAGACGCTTTCGCCATAGGTCACCACGCCGTGATTGGCCATCAGAATGGCATCGTAATGCGGGATCAGCGGGCGCAGCGTGGCGCTCAACTCCGGCGTTCCGGTCGTGCCGTACGCGGCCAGCGGTATGCACCCCAACGCCAGCACCACCTCGGCCAGCAACGCCTGGTTGAGCGGGATGCCGGCCGCGGCAAACCCGGTAGCCGCGGGCGGATGGGCATGCACCACCCCATGCACCTCCGGGCGCAGCTGATAGATGAGCAGATGCATCGCCATCTCACTCGACGGGTGGCGCGTCCCTGCAAGCTGCCGACCCTCCAGGTCGGTGACCACCAGGTCCGCCTCGCTCATCATCCCCTTGCTCATCGAGGTGGGCGTGGCCAGGATGCGGCCGCCGGGCAGGCGCACGGAAATGTTGCCGTCGCTCGCTGCGACCAGGCTTTTTTGGTGCAGGAACTGCCCGATGCGCAGGATGTCCTGCCCCGCCTGTGATTCAACATCCACTGCCATCGGGGCCATTATGGCAGACCATAGTGAAGTGAAGCTGAGCGAATTCGACTACGAACTGCCCCCGGACCGCATTGCCCAGCAGCCTCCCGAAGCGCGGGACGCCGCGCGCATGCTCTGGCTGCATCGTGAGACCGGAGCCGTCGAGGATCGCCGTTTTCGCGAGTTGCCGGACTTGTTGGCGCCCGGCGATCTGCTCGTCGCCAACGACTCGCGCGTCTTTCCCGCCCGCCTGTTGGGCGAGCGCGCAGGCGGGGGCAAGGTCGAGATCCTGCTGCTCGAGGAACTGGCGCCGGGCGAATGGACGGCGCTAGCGCGTCCGGGGCGCAAGGTAACCGTAGGCACCGTGCTCCGTTTTGGCCCAGACCAGATCGCCACCATCTCCGGCACGGGCGCGCGCGGCGAGCGCCACTTGCGCTTTGCCGGTGAAAACTTCGCCCCATGGCTGGAGGCCAACGGGCATGTCCCCCTGCCGCCCTACATCCGGCGCCCCGATGCCGCGCCCGACCGTGAGCGCTACCAGACCATTTACGCGCGCCAGCCCGGTTCCGCCGCCGCGCCCACCGCCGGCCTTCACTTTACGCCGCGTGTGCTCGAGCGCCTCACCGCGCGCGGCATCGCCTGGACCACGGTGAGCCTGCACGTCGGCTTGGGCACGTTTCAGCCCGTGGTCAGCGAGGATATTGAGCGCCATGCCATGCATCAGGAGCGCTTTGCCGTGAGCGAAGCCGCGGCCGCCGCCCTCAACCGCGCGCGCGCCGAAGGCAGGCGCATTGTGGCCGTCGGCACCACCGCCGCGCGCGTGCTCGAGACCATTGCTCCCGCCGCCGGCCGGCCGTTTGTGGCCGCCGCCGGAGAAACCGGAATTTATCTCTATCCTGGCCGGCCGTTCCGCGCCGTGGATGCCATGCTTACGAATTTCCACGCTCCCAAAACCACGCTGCTGATGATGATTGCCGCCTTCGCCGGCATGGAGCCGCTGCGGCACGCGTATCAGCATGCCCTCGCTGGCGGCTATCGCTTTCTCAGCTATGGCGACTGCATGCTGATTCTCTAGAAAACGCTACACTCGGAGTGTGCCAATAGAAGCGACACCGATCGCACGTCACCATGCCCTGCTGGGCGAGTTCCGGCGGGCGTTCCGCGCCGGCCCGCCGGAAACGATGCTGGCCATCGAAGGACCGCGGCTGATCGGCGAGGCGCTGCGCAGCGGCGCGAAAATCGAGAAGGTGCTGTTCAGCCACCGCGGCCTGGAACAACACGGCCCCAAGCTCCTCCCGCAGCTTTCCAAGCACGCCACGGTTTCGGTGGCCGAGGAGGCCGCCTTCGCCGGCGCCATGGATGCCGAACACCCGCAGGGCGTGGCCGCGCTGGTCGCCTTCACCCCGGCGCCGTTGGAGGTGGCGCTCGGCGACCGGGCGCTGCTGGTGGCCGCCGCCGGCCTGCAGGACCCCGGCAATTTGGGCACGTTGGTGCGTGCCGCCGATGCCTGGGGCGCCACCGGCATCGTGGGCCTGCAGGACACCGTCAATCCCTTTCATGCCAAGGCCGTGCGCGCCAGCGCGGGTTCGTTGTTTCACCTGCCCGTCATCGCACGCCTGGCGCCTGGCGATCTGATTGCGGCCTGCCGCGAGCGTGGCGTTCGCATGGTGGCCGCAGCGGCGCGCGGAGGCGTACCCCCGGAAGCCGCCGGCCTCGACGGCCCGGTGTGCCTGCTCATCGGCCGCGAAGCGGCGGGATTGCCACGCGAGCTGCAGCGCGCGGCCGCCGTTACCGTCTCGCTGCCCATGGAGACGCGCGTCGAGTCGCTGAACGCCGCCATCGCCGGCGCCATCCTGCTCTATGAAGCCGCGCGGCAACGGGGCGCGCTCTCCCATGGCGCTGTTTGACGCGCCCCTAGGCCCGGCGCCGCTTGCGCCGCTGGCCGACCGCATGCGGCCGCAGCACCTGGAGGATTTCGTCGGCCAGCAGCATCTGCTCGCTCCCGGAGCCCCGCTGCGGCTCCAGATCGAACGCGACCAGCTCGGCTCGCTGCTGTTGTGGGGTCCGCCCGGTGTGGGCAAAACCACCCTGGCACGGATTATCGCCGCCGTGACTGCCCGGCGCTTCGTGCCCTTCAGCGCCGTCACCAGTGGGATCAAGGAAATCCGCGAGGTCATGGCGGCGGCCGAACGCTCCCAGCACGCCGGCCAGCGCACCATCGTATTCATTGATGAAATCCATCGTTTCAACCGCGCCCAGCAGGACGCCTTCCTGCCCTGGGTCGAGAGCGGCGCGATCACCCTCATCGGCGCCACCACCGAAAACCCCAGCTTCGAGGTGAATTCGGCCCTGCTGTCGCGCGCCCGCGTCTATGTGCTGGAGGCGCTCGGCGACGCTGACATCGTGCGCTTGCTCGAGCGGGCGCTCGCCCACACGGAGCGCGGGGTGCGCGCCGGCCGCCCCGATGCGTCGGGCATTACGGTCGCCGATGCGGAGCTGCAGCGCATCGCCGGCTTTGCCAATGGTGACGCGCGCGTTGCTTTGAACCTTCTTGAAGCCGCCGTCCAGGGCGCCACCGCGGCCCCGGATGGCGCCCTGGCCATCACTCCGGATTTGCTCGACGCCACGCTCCAGCACAAGGCATTGCTCTACGATGCCGGTGGCGAGCAGCACTTCAACCTGATCTCGGCCCTGCACAAATCCGTGCGCAACAGCGATCCCGATGCCGGGTTGTACTGGCTGGCGCGCATGCTGGAATCCGGCGAAGACCCCCTCTATGTAGCGCGGCGGCTGGTGCGCATGGCATCGGAGGATATCGGCCTCGCCGATCCACGCGCGCTCGAACAGACCCTCGCCGCCCGTGCCGCCGTTGAGGCCTTGGGCATGCCCGAAGCCGCGCTGGCGTTGGCCCAGGCTGCCGTCTATCTCGCCCTCGCGCCCAAGTCCAACGCCTTGTACACCGGCTACGGCGCCGCGGTCGAAGACGTGCGCACCACCCGCGCCGATCCCGTGCCGCTGCACCTGCGCAACGCGCCCACCGGGCTCCTGCGCGGCCTCGGCTACGGCCGCGGCTACCAATACGCGCACGACCTCGAGGCCAAGGTCGCCGCCATGGACTGCCTGCCCGAGAACCTCCGCGGCCGCCATTACTACCGGCCCGGCGAAGCCGGCTGGGAAAAGCGCATCGGCGAGCGCATGGCCGAGCTGGAGCGTTTGCGCAAGCTCAAGGCCTAGGCATTTTGCCCGCAGCCGAATCGGCGGGCACAATGGCAGCATGGTCTTTCGCGGTGGCATCTGGGCGTGCTGGATCATTTTCTCGGCCTACTGGCTGGTCAGCGCGAGCACGGCCAAAGCCGTGCA
>JBOGKL010000043.1:0-3650 GCA_050745525.1 Terriglobales bacterium
CTACAGTGCCCTCAGTTACGCCGTGGCGCAGCGCACGCACGAGATGGGCGTGCGCATGGCGCTGGGCGCCGAACCCTCGCGCCTGCTCACCACCATGCTGGCGCAGGGCATGCGCCCGGCCTGGATAGGCGCCGCCGTTGGCTTGGGACTGGTGCTGGCCTGCGGCCGTTTCGCCGCCGCATTTCTTCCCGGAATTAGCGCCCACGATCCGCTCTCGCTGGCGCTGGCGGCGCTGATCCTGCTTGCCGTCGCCGCCCTCGCCTGCTGGATTCCCGCTCGCCGCGCCGCCCGCGTGGACCCGCTTATCGCCCTACGCGAGCCATAGCCTACGCGCTGGCTGCCGTACGTCCGAGCGCCTGGCGGATGTGCGCCGTGTGATGGCGGGCGTGCCAGGCGTACATGGCCAGCAAATGGTCGAGCGACATCAAGCCATATTCAGAATGCTTCACCTGCTTCTGGAAATCGGATTCCGCGAGCGCGCCCAGCAGCGCTGTCCAGCGCTGATGCAGCCCCTCCAGCAGTTGAAGAGACACACTCGCCGGCATGTTCATATCGGGCAGCTTGGCCCAGACGGCCTCGTCGTAGGCCAAAACCGTCGGCTCGTCCTGTGTCAGCCCGAGTTTCATCCGTATGTAGGCGTTCAAGTGACTGTCGGCCAAATGGTGGGTCACCTGCCGGACCGTCCAGCCCTCCGGGCGATATCGCCGTTCGAGATCCGCGGCTGAAAGCGGCGCAACCAGGGCGCGCACTTCGCCCGGCATCGCCGCCAGCGTGGCGATGCGCTGGGCGCGCTCGGCGGCCGTATAGGTTGCGGGGTTCTCGAACCGTCCGACAGGATAGCGGGGATCGGTGCTCATACCCCCGCAGTATAACAATCAATATTCCGCGTGCAGATCGTACCAAGAAGTTGTGGTCAGCGCCGCGCGCCAGGCACGCGGCGTGCGCCACTGCTGGCGCGCGCGGCGGATGCCATTGCGTATCCAGCCATAGCGATGTCCTGGCCTGTCGTCGCCGAAGCGGCACTCCGCCTTTACGGCACGTTGTATCTGCCTGCTAATCGCCTCGATGCCCTCCCATTTGCCCGGCAGCTCGCGGCCGAATAGCCCTGACATATCCATGTTGAACGCCATGGTCGAGTAGGCGCCCTCGGCCGGCGGCCGCGGACATCGGCGGCTGGGGTTCAAGGCTTGATCCATCAATTGAAAGCGGCGATAGCCCAACCCATGCAACTGCGCCAGCGGCTCAAACGCTGCGTCAGCGCTCTCCAGCGGCAGCTCCAGCGACACGAACGCAGGTCGCCCCGGCACTTCCGCCAAACCGCGCAAACAGAGCAAGTCCGCGCCTTCGATATCAATTTTCAGGTAATAGGGCACGCCGCATTCTTCCAGGATGTCGCGGAAACGCCGGCACGGCACCTGTAGCACCTCACAGCTATAGCCGCGACTGATATTGCGCTGGGCGTGCGCCGGATCCATCGTCCCCCACACATCCTTGCCCGGAAAGGCCCAGTACTGCGCCTGTCCCTCCCGCTCCGCGATGGCCGCATGCACGATCCGCAGCCGCCCTTCGGCCTCCTCAGCGGCAAAACGAACGCGATTGGCCTGCACGAACCCGGGGTTCGCATCCACCCCCACCACGTGAAATTGTTTCGACAGGAAAAACGCGGTGTCGTCACCGCGGTGCATGCCCACATCCATGATCCACGCGGCAGGTCCCGCCTCCAGCGCGGCTCGCCTATCGGCCCATGGCACCGTTGCCATTTCCATCCCGCTTGGGATGCGTTCTGCAGTTCCCGAGTCGCTCCTAGGACGTCGGTTTGTGCTTTTGGATGTAGGCCGCCATCTCGCGGATCATCTCCTCGCTCGACACCGGCGTCCAGCCATGCCCCTTCATCGGCCGCCCATAGGCGAAAGAGGCCTGCGCCGCTGGGTCCTTGGTCGAGTCCAGAAAATCCTGCAGATCGTACACCGCCAGGTTCAGGTAGTAGCTGTCCATGTCGCCTACGTAGACGTGGATCTTGCCCACCAGGTCCTTGCCGATTTCCCCCCAGTGCTGCTGCAGGTAATAGCGCAGATCGTAGCCATGGTCGCGCATGTAGTCGGCGACCTGATGATTGATGACGCCCGTTTTAAAGTTCCAAAGATCCACCGGGTACCCATCCGGCCCCACCGGACCCCACGCCGCCTGCCAGATCCCCAGTTGCTGGTCGCTGCGTCCGTGCGAACCCAGCACCTCCTCGTATTGGCTGTCCTGCTGCATGGTGTTGATGACCTGGCCGTCGGGCGTGCGCTGCCACGCCCGCACGGCCGGCGTCAGATAGGGCGTGGGCGCGAAAAACGCGTTCTTGTCGGTGTAGATGTTGTCGCTTTGGTAGTAGCGGAAATCCACCGGGTCGGGAAACCCCACCCACGTGCCCCCAAAAAAATTCGGGTGGTAGGCCTCCAGCGCCAGCGCCTCCCATCCTCCGGTCGAGCCCCCCTGCAACAGACGCGCCCAAGGTTTGCGGATGATCCGGTAGTGCGTCTCGATGTACGGAATCAACTCCTGCATGATGGCGTCGCCGTACGGACCGTTATTGGCCGAATTGACTGCGTAGCTGTCGTCGTAATACGGCGTCGGGTGCTGGAACGTCACCACGATGAAACGGGGGAAATTCGGCGCGTTCCACGCCTTGTAAAAGTCATACCCGCGCCCGGCAAAACGCCCGAAGCGCCCCGTGGCCGCCGGCGGCGGCGTAGTCCGGAACCCGAACGGCGGCCGCAGCGAAAAGTGCCCCTGCTGGTACAGCACCGGATAGTACTGGTGCGGATGCGTGGCATAGCCGCGCGGCAGCAGCACAATCGCCCCGTAGTAGATCGGGTGTCCCCAGAACTTGCTCAGCATCGGGCTCTGCCGCTTGATCCGCTTCACCCAGGCCGTATCCGGAATCGGCGCCACCGGAGGAATCACCTGGTCCAGCGAGAGCGCGATGCGGTAGCCCTGCGCCGGGTCCAGGTGTACCCGCACGGGCTTGCTGTAGAGGTTCTCCGGCGCCCGGTTGAACTGCTGCCCACCCCAGTGGTCCATGTGCGCCCAGATGGTGTGGCCATCGGAGCGGGGAAACTCGGTGTAGATGTTCACCAGCCCTGGTACGTAGTAGTCGCCCGCCGGGATAGCGGCCAGCTTCGACGCCGGATACCCGAGCGTCTCTCCGTTGATCACCGCCGCCTGACCCGGCTGGAGCCGGCTCACCCCGGCGCCGAACAGGTAGGCCTTCGTCAGCCAATCACTGACCTGCAACCGCGGCTCCGGGGTATCGGTCTTGCTGAGGATCACGAACACACGGCCCGTGATCGGCTGCGCATGCGCCGAAGCCGGAAAGGAGATCGTAAACTGCGTGGATTGCGCCGCCAGGGGCAACAGCAGCACCCCCGCCAGCGCCAACGCGCGCCCGATGCTAGTCAGTTTCATGAAGTTCATTCCCCGCAACTACCGCCGAGGGTAGCACAGATATGGACGGAGTCAGCTATGGCAGCAGCGCGATGGCGCGCCTGGCCAGGCCCAGCAGTTCGGTCTCGTCCACCGGCGCCTGCGGATTCAGGGAGTCCACGTCACGCGGCGTGCCCGCCGCTCCGTTGCCGTCGTTTGCGCCGCCGCCCCCATCGCGGCGG
>JBOGKL010000044.1:0-14991 GCA_050745525.1 Terriglobales bacterium
GAACAAAGTCAATATTAATGTTCTGCTCGGCCAAGACGGCTGCGATACGTGCCAGCACTCCGGGTCGGTCGCGAATGATCAGCCGCATGTACCAAGGCACCGGCGCCGGCACCCGGCATAGAGGTAACTCGTGCGTCGGCAGGAATCCAGCCGCAAATTTGGCCGAAACGCGACCGGCGGCCCAGTCGGTAGCGATTTCCATCACGTCGGAGAGCACGGCTACGGCAGTGGCATCGCCGCCCGCCCCGGGGCCGTAAAACATCTGTGTGCCCACCCGCTCTCCTTCGATGAATACGGCATTGTTCACCCCTTCGACTTTAGCCAGCATCATCCGTTCCGGCACTAACCATGGACGCACGGAAAGTGCCAGGCCCGCATCGGTGAACTCTGCCGCGCCCACGAGCCGGATCACCGACTTCAGCTTACGCGCATACTCCATGTCAATCGCGCTGAGACCCCGGATTCCCGTCGTCGGAATGGACGTAGGCAGGACGCGTACGCCAAAGGCCAAGCGCGCCAAAATGGCCAACTTGTCGCGAGCGTCAATACCATCTACGTCTGCGGAGGGATCGCGTTCGGCATACCCCAATCGCTGCGCTTCGGCCAAAGCTGCTGCAAACTCCTCGCCCTGCGATTGCATGCGAGTAAGGATGAAGTTGGCGGTTCCGTTCAGGATTCCGTAGACTGCCCGCAGGCGGTCGGCAGCCGTTCCCTCCGCAATGGCTCGAATCACGGGGATGCCACCCGCCACGGCCGCCTCAAATCCCAACGGCATGTTCTGTATCGCCGCCAGCCGCATTAGCTGCTCGCCATGAGCGGCGATCAGGTTCTTGTTGGCCGTTACCAGCGCCTTGCCGTGCTCGATCGCAGAAACGGCAAGCTCCCGCGCGGCTGATGTCCCTCCCATCGTCTCAATAACCAGATCTACCTGCCTGCTCGCGACAACTTCATGCCAGTCATGCACCGCCGCGGCCCCGGATGGAATACAGGCAGCCGGAATCTCGCCCCGGCGGCACACTATGCTGATCTGCACGCGTGCACCGCAGCGTCGCGTGATGTCGTGCTGACGCGATGCGAGCAGTTCCGCGACGGCCCGACCGACGGTTCCAAACCCGACAATGCCCACGCGCACGAGCTTGGCCGGAGTGCTCATTCTGCGCCCCATGTTTGGCCAGGAGCTTGCGCTGCCACCTGAACTTCCAGAATCTCGGCCGTCAAGCTTCGCTCCGCCAATACCGCGCGAACCGCGTTGGCGGCGATTTGGGTTTCGCGCACCACCAAAAGCACAGAAGGACCTGCACCGCTTAGCGCACAGCCTAGAATGCCGCTCTGCCCCGCCAGCGGCTGAAGAGCAGGCAAGAGCGGGCACAACTCGGCGCGATAGGGCTGATGCAGATGGTCCATCATCGCTTCCGTGATCAGATCTTCACGGCCTTGTTGCCATGCGGCGAGCAGCAGGGCTACGTTCTGGAGGTTGGCGATCGCATCCTTGCGTGGATACACGTCCGGCAGAACTCGTCGTGATGCTTCCGTGGCCAGCGCCTCCGCCGGAACCACCAGCAACAGAGGCCATGAACGGGCACAAGGCAGTTGAGTCCAGGCAATGCTCTCTCGCTGATTCGCCCGCACCGCTACCAACCCTCCCCACCAGCACGCCGCCGCATTATCGGCGTGGCCCTCAAGTCCCGCCGCTACTTCAAAGACTTGTTGCGCCGGCCAGTGCAATTGACCAAAGTGGGAGGCCAGTGCTGCGCCCGCAAGCCGAGCCGCGGCCGAGGAGCCACATCCTTTGCCCACCGGAATTTCGTTCCAGAGATGGAGCGCCAAAGGTCGCATTGGTGTCCCATTACGTCGCAGCAGCTCCCGGTACGTGTCCAAAATCAAGTGGTTCGGCATCGCAGCGCATCTCGCACTGTCCCTTCCCTCGGCAGTGACCTGAAATTCGGCGGCGGGTTGCGCATATACATCGAGTGTCCGCGACCAGGCGATCGCCGCGGTATCAAACGCCGGACCCAAATTGGCCGAGCTCGCAGGCAGTGATAGCGCGAACTCACCGGTGGGGTGTCTTTTGACTGGCATGGGGCTTGACGTAGGAAACAACCCGGGCGATACTCATCAGGACAATTGAATAGCCCGATTCAGTACCCCTGAATCTTATCAAGAGTGGCTGAGGGGACAGGCCCTACGAAGCCACGGCAACCGGTTCCGCAGTTGTAAGGAGCGTCGAGGTGCCAATTCCTGCCCGCAAGGGAAAGATGAGAAGGGGCTGCAAGAAACCAGCAGACGCAGCCTATACCCATTCCTCTTCCTCGTACGGGAAGGGGCTTTTTATTGGGCAGAAGGACGAAATGGCATGAGTTTCGAGCTAGGTTTGCAGTGCCGCAATTGCGGCAAGCAGTTTCCTTCGCAGCCGTTCGCAGGATGTGACGAGTGCTTTGCACCGCTTGAAGTCCGCTACGATCTGGAAGGCATTTCGCACGCGGTCACGCCCTCGATGCTGCGCGAGCGGGCGCACACGATGTGGCGCTACCGGGAGTTTCTACCCGTTCCTGACGCGCCGCAGGCGGGCGAACGGCCTGTAGGCGGCACGCCGTTATTGCCGGCGCCGGCTCTGGCGCAAGCACTTGGCGTGCGCGAACTCTATATCAAGAACGACGCCGTCAACTTCCCTACCCTCTCGTTCAAAGATCGCGTCGTCGCGACCGCGCTCAGCAAGGCCCGGGAATTTGGCTTCGATACCGTGGCTTGCTCCTCGACCGGCAATCTGGCCAACGCGCTTGCGGCCGCAGCCGCCGCGCAAGGCTTTGCCGCATACGTCTTCACGCCCGCGGATCTGGAAGAAGCCAAGATCGCCAGTACGCTGATCTACGGCGCGCGCTTGGTCAAATTCCGTGGCAACTACGATCAAGTAAACCGGCTATGTTCGGAAATGGCGCAGCGCTACCCCTGGGGCTTCGTCAATGTCAACCTGCGTCCCTACTACGCCGAAGGTTCCAAGACTGTCGGGTATGAAATCGCAGAACAGTTGGGCTGGCGTCTTCCCGGCGCCGTCGTCTGCCCCATGGCTGGCGGGTCGCTGATCGGTAAAATTGCCAAGGCCTTCGACGAACTGCGCCAGTTGGGGTGGGTCGAGCCCCATGGCGAGGGCGCGCGTATCTGCGGCGCGCAAGCCAGCGGATGCTCGCCGATCAGCCGGGCGGTCAAAGAAGGAAAAGACGAGATTGAGCCGCAGCGGCCGCAAACCATCGCCCGTTCCCTCGCCATCGGCAGTCCTGCCGACGGCTTCTACGCCGCCCGAACCATCCGCCAGAGCGGAGGTTGGGCGGAGGACGCGAGCGATCCGGAAATCGTGGAAGGCATGCGATTGCTGGCGCGAACGGAGGGAATTTTCGGAGAGACGGCCGCGGGGGTGACCGTTGCGGTCGCGCAAAAGCTGATCGCGCAAAAGCGCATTTCCACCGAGCGCCCGTTGGTGCTGGTAATCACCGGCAACGGCTTGAAGACGCTGGATGCGGTGAGCGAAAACCAGGCGCCCATCCCGGTTCTGGCTCCCAAGCTCAGCGAACTGGAAGCCTATTTGGCTGCCCCGCTTCCTCCCGCACGCAAAGCGGCAGCACCGCCTACAGCCGCTTGAAAGGAGTTATTTCGATGTCCTGCCATGTCAAAATCCCCACTCCCTTGCAGAAGTTCACCGAGGGCGCCGAGACGGTGACCTGCGAAGCGGAAACGCTGCCGTCGCTATTGACCGAGCTGTCTACGCGTTTTCCGGAGTTGAAGGAGCGTCTGTGCGAACCAGATGGCCGGCCGCGCCGTTTTTTTAACGTCTACGTGAACGATGAAGACATCCGCTTTCTCGGGGGCAACACTTACCGGTTCACAGCCCAGGACGAAGTCCTGATCCTGCCCTCCATCGCCGGCGGCTGTTAGACTTCGTTGAGCTCGCGGCCCACGTGTTGCACTAGCGGACGCACCAGGCGCTCGGTCCACGCGTTATAGCTATCACGCCCCGAGCGCGTGTGCGCGGAGGCGCCCGATTGCGCTTGCGGCAGCAGGCGTTCGGCCTGCGCCATGAGCGTCGTGACGGCCGCAGGAGCGATGCCGTGCGCCAGGGCAGCTAGTTTTCCCGGCAGGGCCAAGGTCACCTGCGCGGGACCACGCTCCGCGGCATGAAGCACGGCACACGCCACATGAGCCGCGCTTTGGCTGAGCCCGGGCACCGTGCCCGAGGTGGCAAACCAGGCGAACTCCCGATCATGGCGGCCCTTGATTTTCACGTGTTCTTGCGAGCCGGTGCGCGTGAGGAAGGGACACACGCAGACCACGCGCACTCCATGCCGCCGCACCTCGCTGGCCAGCCCTTGCGAAAGGCCTACCAGGGCAAACTTGCTGGCCGTATAGGGAAGCATGTGCGGGACGGCAACCAAACCTCCAATGGAGCTGATATTGACGATGCGGCCGCTTCGGTTGGCAATCATCTCCGGGAGCACGGCTCGCGAGAGCCGGAGCGCAGCCCAAAAGTGAATATCCATCGCTTCCTGGAAATCGGCTTCGCTCATCTGCTCCCACGGCCCCAATTGGATGACGCCGGCATTGTGAATCAAGGCATCCACCGGACCCCAATGTTCCCGCACCGCCGCAACCACGGCCTCAGCCGCGCCGGCTTCCCGCAGATCGCAAGCATAGGCAAACACACCGCCTTGGGACCGGCTGTATTGCTGTAACCGGAGTGCGGCGCGGTCCAGCGCCAGCGGATCTCGAGCGCAGATCGCGACCCGCGCGCCGGCGGCCACAAACTCGCGGGCGATGGCGAAACCCAGGCCGCGTGAACTGCCGCTGATCAACACCACCTTGCCGTCCCAGTTCACGGCATGGCGGCGGTGCCAGGCGCCCCAGCTTCCGGCCAGGACGGCTGCGGCCGCACCCGCACCCAGCAATCCCAGGCCACCGGCGGCGGCGGCGGCGCGCAACAGCGGGATGGCTACGCTTTTATCCGGCATGGGGTGTCACCTCCGGCTGCGATGTCCGTGTGCGGGCAATGGCTTCGAGCAAACCCTGGATGAAACTGGCGGCTGCCGGCTGCGAAAATTTATGCGCCAGCTTCAGGGCGGCCTGCACGATCTCGCGCACCGAGGCGGGCTCTTCCTGCAACATCTCCCCGACCGCCAATTTCAGCACGCAGCGGTCCACCGCATTCATTCTCTCCAGCCGCCATCCGATAGCGTGCTGTGTCAGTAGCGCTTCGATTTCCGCCTGGCGCTCGACCACTGCCGCCAGCAGAACCTCTGCCCGTCGAGACGCGGTGGGGGGCAACGGATGGGCGCGCGTATACCACTCGGTGACCTGACCCGTGGTTTGTCCGCCCAGATCCAGCGCGTAAATCATCTGCAGCGCCGCTTCGCGGGCGGTCATCGCGCCACTGTCCCGGCCGCTCATGACGCAACCGCCTCTTCCAGTGCGAGGGTGAACGTCACAGCCGCCGACTGCCGCAGCATCGCCAACACACTGCAATATTTTTCCTGTGAAAGCGCCACCGCCCGTTCCGCGGCGCTTCGATCCACCCTGGAACCCGCGATCCTGTACCGCAGATGGATTCGAACATAGACGGCAGGTGGCTCTGAGGCGCGCTCCCCCTCAGCACTGACCTCAAGGGAGGTCCATGTCTGGCGGGTTTTCTTGAGGATGACGACAATATCGGTGGCCAAGCAGGCACACAGGCTGCGCAATACCATCTCCATCGGACCCGGCGCCTGGTTGGAGTCGCGATCGGAATCCATGAGTACGGCATGGGCGCTAGTGCCGCTGGTCAGAAACTGCTCGCCCTGCGTCCAGGTCGCCGCCGCGAATGTGCTCGCCATAACCTACTATTATCGGCGATTGTCGGAAACCGGTTCGGGATGGATGGTCACCCGATACAATTCCGGCAGGCCGCGCTTGATTTCCGCTTCGAGCTGCGTGACGCGCTCATGGACCTGAGCCACCGGCAGGGTATCCGGAAAGCTGCAGTGGCAGCTAAGCACCAGATGGCCGGCCGAGCGCCGCCATTGCAGGTTGTGGCAATCGAGCAGCTCAGGAACGCGATGCGCAATTTGCTGGACTTTCCCGTTCAAGCGCTGGGACTCGAGCGGACTGGCGGCAGCAATGTGATCCGCTTCCGGCTCAATATGGGTCACGATGGCGTGGATCGAGGGGATTTCCCGCCTCATTTCGTGCTCCAGGCGGCTGACGAGCGCGTGCGCTTCGGCCAAGGGCAGGCCCGGTTGCAACTCCAGATGAAATTCGACTTCCAAACCCGCACCCACGTTATAGATCGAGAGGTCGTGCACGGCGAGATCCTGGCGTTGCGCGATCTCCTGCACGCGCTCGAACGGCGTCACCAAGGCAGCGCGCCGGGTGCGAGTTTCGATAATCACGTCGGCTCCGGGCAGTAGCGCGCAAATGCGCTCGGAAGCTTGTTGTTTGACCACTCCGGCATGCTCCAGCGTGGTTGCGGGCAGCAGATCGAGCACCGCGTCCACGAAATAGCGGCTTCCGACGCGCCGTAAGCGCAGGCGTTCCACGCCCGCCATGCCCTCAATGCCGGACAACGAGTTCCGGACCTCGAGGGTGGTCTGGGCCGGGGCTTCATCCAGCAACACGCCGGCCGTGCGCCGGCCCAGGCGTAGCGCCAGCCACAGCATCGTCGCCGCGACGGCGAGAGCGGCCGCAGCATCGGCGTGCAGCAGCCAGCCGACGTGCCAACGTTGGGCGGCACCGACCAGTCCCAAGCCGATCAGTACGGCGGCGCTGGAGGCCATGTCGCTGGTGAAATTGAGGGCATCGGCCGCGAGCGCGTCGCTGTGCAGGGCGACGGCCGTGCGCCGCAGGATGCCGGAACGGCTCCAATCCACCGCGATCGAGGTGAGCATGACGGCAAAAGCCCACCCGTCCACGTGCACGGCGGCCGTTTGTCCCCGCACCCAGCTCTCGACCGCCACCGCGGCAATGGCAATCGCTGTCAGCACAAGCAGGAGGGTCTCCACAAAGGCGGAAAAGTCCTCGAACTTGCCGTGTCCGAAGGTGTGGTTGGCATCGGCCGGGCGCGCGGCGATGCGCAGCGAAAACCAAGTGAGGAGGGTGGCCAGCAAGTCCAGGGCCGAATGGGCTGCTTCGGCCAGAATTCCCATGCTGCGCGTATGCAAACCAACCAGCAGCTTAAAGGCAAAAATGCCCACAGCGGCTAGCACGGAAATGGTTGCCACGCGCTGCTTGATCTGGTCCGCGGATGGAACGGGCATGTTCATGCGCTTCCACGCAGCTTAACGTACTGGCGGCACCGGATGGCCTTTTCTTGCCCGGCGGGGAGTGTTAATGTCGAATCAAGGTTTTATAGCGAGGTCGCGGTAGTCTCATGCCAGGCCGTACAAGCGGCGCCGCCTCTACAGAAAAGCGATGCACCAGGACGGCCTGCCTGCTGATCCTGGTCCCGTTGCTTGCTTTATTTTGGACGGCTCCGGTCTGGGCGCAGGGGACCGGATCGCAGCAACAGGCGCAGCAGCAAGCGAAAAAAAAGAAGCAGGCGGCAGCTCCTCCTACCGCGCCGGTCCAGGTGGCCCCGGGCAGCGCCTCGGTGGTCCCTGGGGGCGTCACGCCCAAGCAACTGCCACCGCCGTCGAGCCCCGCTAACCCGCCCGCTTCGGGGGCAGCCAAACCGGGCGCCTCGCCCCAGGTACCCGAGATCACGGCGAACGTAAACCTGGTGCTGGTGCCTGTCGTGGTAACCGATCCGCTGAACCGGATGGTGACGGGGCTGGAGAAGCAGTTCTTCAGCCTGACGGAAGACAAGGTTGCGCAGACGATCAAAAGCTTCTCGACCGAGGATGCGCCGATCTCCGTGGGGGTGGTGTTTGATTCCAGCGGCAGCATGAGCAACAAGATCCAGGAGTCGCGGGAAGCGTTGCTGCAGTTTTTTCAGACGGCAAACCCGCAGGATCAGTTTTTCCTGATTGACTTCGCCGACGAACCCCGGCTGCTGTGCAGCTTCACGGATAACATAGACAAGGTCGAAGACGCGGTGACGTTTTTGCAAGCGGGCGGGCGCACGGCGCTGCTCGATGCCGTGTACATGGCCCTGGCGCAAATGCGCTACGCCAAGTATCAACGCCGGGCCTTGCTGATCATCTCCGACGGGGGCGACAACCACAGCCGCTACAGCCTGGGAGACGTGTTGCGCGTGGTGCGGGAAGCCAATGTGCAAATTTACGGGATCGGTCTCTTTAACCCTGTGGGCGACCGGCCCACGGAAGCTGAAGTGAACGGGCCGGCGCTGCTCGACAAGATCACCGAATCCACGGGCGGCAAGACGTTCGAGATCAACGATCCGGACGAGCTGGCGGACACGGCCACCAAGATCGGCATCGAACTGCGTAACGAATACGTGCTGGGCTATACCTCGACGAACCAGAGCGAGAAGGGGCTGTGGCGCAAGATAGTTGTCAAGCTGCATCCGCCGCCGGGCCTGCCGGCGCTGACGGTTTCATCGCGTGCCGGCTACTACGGTCCCCATCCATGAGGGGCAAACACGGGCTGTACCTGGCCGGCGCGCTCCTGCTCTCGGCCCTGGCGCTGGTGGCGCAAGGCACGAGCAAAACCCCGCAGCAGACACCCTACGTGTTCAAGGCCAACGTGGGGGAGGTGCTGGTGCACGCCACCGTGGTGAACCGGAAGGGACAGCCGGCAACGGCGCTGCCCGAGTCCGACTTCCGGATCTACGAAAACGGCGTGCCGCAGAAGATCCAATTCTTTGCCCACGAGGACGCGCCCGTTTCGGTCGGCATTCTCATTGATAACAGCGGCAGCATGGAGGAAAGCCGGCCCGAGGTGGACCGAGCCGCACTCAATTTCGTCCGGGCCAGCAACGCACAGGACGAGATGTTTGTCGTCAACTTCAACGACGAGTACTACCTGGACGCACCCTTCACCAACAACATTCCGCAGCTCAGCGACGCCCTCGAGCACATCGAGTCACGCGGAGGCACGGCGCTGTACGACGCCACGATCGCCTCGCTGGACTACATGAACCACAATGCGCACAACGACAAGCACGTGCTGTTGATCATCACCGACGGGGATGACGATGCCAGCCGCTACACGCTGGAGCAGACCGTGCGTCTGCTCCAGGCCAAGAACTCGCCGCTAATCTACTGCATCGGCATTATGGATCATGACGACACCCACTCGATGAAGCACCAGGCGGAAAAGGCGCTCACCGCGCTTGCGGACGCCACCGGCGGCCAAGCCTACTTTCCCAAGACGCTGGCGCAAGTCAATACGATCACGCAGCAGGTGGCGCAAGAGATCCGCTCGCAGTACACCTTCGCCTACCACTCGAACCAAACGGGCGCCGGGTACCGCACCATTCACTTGACGGTGAAGGACCGGCACCAGAAACACCTGAGCGTGCGCACCCGCGCTGGCTATTACGCCACGACCGGCCATGGTTCGCAAATCCCGGCTGGGCGATAATAAAACACATCGCCCCCAAAGGGACTGCCCATGCTGCACGCCTATTTCGATAACAACGCCAATACTGCGGTGCTGCCCGAGGTGCTGGAAGCGATGCTGCCGGCGCTGCGGGGCGAGTGTGGCAATGCCAGCTCCATCCATCAGCTAGGTCAAAGCGCCAAGGCGGCCTTGGAACAGGCGCGGAGCGAAGTGGCGGCGCTGGTCCAAGCGCCGGCGAGCAACATTTGCTTCACCAGCGGCGGTACGGAAAGCGACAATCTCGCCATTCGCGGACTGTTGGGGGCCTGGGCGGAAGCGCATCCGCAGGCGCCGCCGGCGCACCTCATCACCACGCGAATCGAGCATCACGCGGTTCTGAATGTGTTTGAGGATCTGGAGCGGGCGGGGCATGCGGTCACCTGGCTGCGGCCGGACGCGAACGGCCGCGTCTCCGCTGCCGACGTGGCCGCCGCGCTGCGTCCGGATACGGCCTTGATTTCGGTGATGATGGCCAACAACGAGACGGGCGTGCTGCAGCCGGTGGCTGAAATTGGCGCGCTGGCGCGCGAGGCGAAGGTGGCCTTTCATGTGGATGCCATTCAGGCGGTTGGGCGGGTGCCGGTGGATGTGGGCGCGATTGGCTGCGGCGCACTCAGCCTGAGCGCGCACAAGATTCACGGTCCTTCCGGGGTCGGGGCGCTGTACCTGAGGCGCGGGGCGCGTCTGCAGCCGCAAATTCTGGGCGGGCACCACGAGCGCGACCATCGGGCGGGGACGGAGAACCTGCCCGGCATTCTGGGCTTCGGCGCGGCGGCGCGCCTGGCGCGGCAAGAACTGGAGACACGCGCCGCGCGCTACACCCGGTTGCGAGAGCGGCTGGAAGAGGGAGTGCGCAGGGCAATTCCCGACTGCCTTATCGCCGGTGCCGATGCCGCGCGGGTGCCCAATACCAGCGATATTTGCTTCCGCAGGATCGAGGGCGAGGCGCTGGTCATCGCCCTCGACCTGCAAGGCTTTTGCGTCTCGACCGGCGCCGCCTGCTCCTCGGGCGCGCTCGAACCCTCGCACGTGCTGCTGGCGATGGGTTGGCCGCGTGCCCAGGCGCGGGCCAGCCTGCGTTTCAGCTTCGGCGCGCGCAACACGGAAGCCGAAGTGGAGGCGCTACTGGAGGTGCTGCCCACGCTGGTGCGGAAGCAGCGGGCGCTGGCGCTGGGCGCCTCGGCGGCCATGGAGGCACGCAGCGCATGAGCGCGACGGCGGCTCCGATTGCGGTGGCCATGTCGGGAGGGGTGGACAGCTCGACGGTGGCGGCCCTGCTGCATGCCGAAGGCGTAGCCATCGTCGGACTCACCATGCAACTGTGGAATCAGCGCCGGCTCGCGGGCGCGCCCGGCATGGCGCCCAGCGCCCGCGGCCGCTGTTGCTCGCTCGACGACGTGCACGATGCGCGCCGCGTGGCCGAGCACCTGGGCATTCCGTTCTACGTTGTGAACTTCGAAGAGCAATTTGAGAACACCGTGGTGCGAACATTCGTCCAGGAGTACCGCAAGGGCCGGACCCCGGTGCCCTGCAGCATCTGCAACACCCATGTGAAGTTTCACCAGCTCGTGACCACGGCCCGGCAAATCGGCGCCGAGGCGGTCGCCACCGGGCACTACGCCCGGGTGCGCTACGACGAGGCCGACGGCGCGTATGCACTGTCGCGCGCGGTGGATGAAACCAAAGATCAAACGTTTTTCCTCTGGGGGCTGAGGCAGGAGCAACTGGTGGCGGCGCGCTTTCCCTTGGGCGCGATGCACAAGCGCGACGTGCGCGCCCAGGCCTCCCGCCTGGGCCTGCCGGTGGCCGACAAGCCCGACAGCCATGAAATCTGCTTCGTGCCCGGCGACGACTACAGCGCCTTTCTGGCGGCCTATGCGGACGAGCAGGGACAACCGCCGGGAGAAAGCGGCGGGGAGATCGTCGCCAGCGACGGTAACGTGCTCGGGCGCCATAGCGGCGTTGCGGGCTTCACGGTCGGCCAGCGGAAGGGACTGGGACTGGCGACCGGCTCGCCGTTGTACGTTCTCCAACTCGATGCCGCGCGCCAGCGCGTGGTCGTCGGCGAGGGAGAAGATCTGTGGGCACGCCGCCTGGAGGCGAGCGGATGCAACTGGATATCCGGCGCGGCACCGCAGGGCCCGATGCGAGTCGAGGCGCGCATCCGTCACCGCCATACACCGGCACCTGCTTGGGCGGAGCCGCGTCCGGGACACCGCCTGGAGGTGGAGTTTGATGAGCCGCAACGCGCCATTACGCCGGGGCAAGCGGTCGTGCTGTATAGCGGCGAGCGCGTGCTGGGTGGGGCGTGGATTGACCGCCCGGCCTAGCCGGTCCTAATCGTGGTGGGTGGGGCGGGGGCGCTGGGAAAGCCGGTAGTCGCGGCGGGCCGCCGCCTTTTCAAATCGCCGCTGCTCCTCGGGGTTTTCCGCCAGCACGGGCGGCACCGGGCGGCGATCGCCGTGCTCATCCACGGCGACGTAGGTGAGATAGGCCGAGCTGGTATGGCGGCGGCGTCCGGTGAGCATGGACTCGGCAAAGACCTTGACGCCGACCTCCATCGAGGTGTGAAAGGCTCGATTCACGCTGGCGCGCAGGATGATCAGTTCCCCGATGTGAATGGGGAAGCGGAAGTCCATCTGGTCAATGGAGGCGGTGACGCAGACGCTGCCGGCGTGGCGCGAGGCGGCGATGGCGCCGCAGACGTCCACCAGGTGCATGACCTTGCCGCCGAGAATGTTGCCGACGATATTGGCGTCGTTGGGCAGCACGATCTCGGTCATTTCCGCCTGGGAGAGGCGGACCGGCTTGGCCTCTAGCGCGGCGGGCTTCACGTTACGAGGAGGGATGGCCGGTGCGCACCGGCGTTTCCTTGCGCCGCAGATAGGAATCGAGGTAGCACTCCGCCTGTTTCTGCACGCGCGCGTCGGGGTTGGTTTTGAGCCAGCGCTTCTGCTGGTTGTCGAACTGCAGGGTGCCGTGCTCGCCCGGCGTATGATCCACTTCGAGCACGTAGTAGATGAGGATCATGTCGTCCTTGTCGCGGGCAATGCTGAAGGCGACCTTATCGGCATGGCGCTTGGCGGGCAGCCAGGGGCAGTGCACGGCATAGCCGAAGTTGCACCACTCCTTCAGCGCATCGTCGGAGGGAACCTCGCCGTCGTGGCCGGGCGCCGTACACAAGCCGCGCCAAGGCTCGCCGAGGGGCAAGCGCGGACGGGCGTGCCAGGGCCAGGCAGCGAACTCTTCGGTCGGCATGAAGAATGGGCAAGCCATACGTGACTCTTAATGGTAACAAACCATGGACCGGGGGGCGAGCGGATCAAGCCGCTTCGCCGGCTTCCCCGATGATATAGTTCTGCGGCGTGCCGCAGTACACGCACACGCAGGAGTGCGCGCCGGGCCGGCAGTTCTCCGCGCTGCCGGTGGGCAGGCGGAACGAGCGCAGGCATTCGCCGCAGGCCACATAACAGGCTCCGTCGCCCTGGCGCGTGACGAAGGGCAGGGCGGCGGGGCGGACCGCGCGCTGGCGCACACCGGCGCGGACCACGTGCGCGATGGACTCGAAGATTTGCTGGTCGTCGTGGGCGCTGCGGCACAGGGCGATGTCGGCGACGAGCGCATCCGATTCCAGTTCCTCGCCACCGCTGAGGGCGACGAGCGGCAACATAGGGAAGCGCTGCCGCAGCACGGCCAGCAGCTCCAAACCCGACATGCCCGGCATGGTCAGGTCACTGATGACGACGTCAGGCAGGGAGCGGCGCAAATCGGCGAGCGCCTCGAAGCCGCCGCGGGCAATATGAACCTCATAGCCGTGGGCACTGAGTAAGTCGGCATAGAGTCCGGCCAGGGCGGGGTCATCGTCCACGAGCAGAATGCGGAAAGGAAACGGACCGGAACGGGTCGCAACGCCCATACGCGCAGCATGGCATCCATCCAGAGCTGCCACAACCTTAGCTGAGCAATTTTTCAGCGCAAGACTTCTTCGACTTCAGTGATCCAGTCTGGACGCTTGAGCACTTCGCGCGGCCGGGGTCCGTCGGCGGGGCCGACGATACCGTCCCGGAACATGAGATCAATCAAGTGGGCGGCGCGGCCATAGCCGATGCGTAAACGCCGCTGCAGCAAGGAGGTGCTGGCCTTGCCGTACTCGACCACCACGCGGACGGCATCCTCAAACAGCGGATCGTTCTCATCGCCCTCCGGGGCGGCGGGGCCGGTCCCGGACGCGGCGGCCTCAGGCGTTTCCCCGAGGCCTTCCTCCTGCGGCGCGATGAGGAAGCTGGGATCCATCTCGGGCTGCCCCTGCTTGCTCCAGGCCTCGACCACTGCGCCGATTTCCGGTTCGGTGATGAAGGCACCGTGCACGCGATGGAAGCGCGAGGTGCCGGGCGGAAGGAACAGCATGTCGCCTTTGCCCAGCAGCAGCTCGGCGCCCTGGGAATCGAGAATCGTGCGCGAGTCCACGCGCGTAGCCACGCGGAAGGACATGCGGGCGGGGAAGTTGGCCTTGATCAGGCCGGTGATGACATCCACCGACGGCCGCTGCGTGGCCAGGATGAGGTGGATGCCGACCGCGCGTGCCATCTGGGCCAGGCGCGTGATGGACTCCTCGACGTTATGGGCATCCACGATCATCAGGTCGGCGAGTTCGTCAATGACGATTACAATGTAGGGCAACGGACGGCTTTCCTCGCCCGGGCCCAGGTTTTCAAACAAACTGGGCGAGCAGTCCTCGAAGCGGTGGTTGTACTGGGCGATGTTGCGCACGCCGCAACCGGCGAGCAGCTTCAGGCGCCGCTCCATTTCGTGCACGGCGTTGCGCAGCGCGTTGGCGGCCTGCTTGGGCTCGGTAATGATGGGGGTGTAAAGATGCGGGATGCCGTCGTACAGGCCCAGCTCCAGGCGCTTGGGGTCCACGAGAATGAAGCGCAACTGGTCGGGCGTGGACTTGTACAGCAGTGAGGTGATCATGCTGTTGAGGGCGACGCTCTTGCCCGAGCCGGTGGAACCGGCGATCAGAAGGTGGGGCATGGCGGCGAGATCGCTGACGACGATGGCGCCGTTGGCGTCCTTGCCGAGCGCCATGGTGAGCGGAGACTTGGAGCGCTGGAAGGCGTCGGAGGCGATGATCTCGCGCAGGAATATGGTTTCGCGGTGCGGGTTGGGCACCTCGATGCCGACGGTGCTCTTGCCCGGAATGCGCTCGATGTAGACGGACTCGGCGGCGAGGGCCAGGCACAGGTCATCGTTGAGGGCGGTGATGCGGCTATACTTCACCCCGGCTTCAGGCTTGAACTCGTAAGTGGTCACGACCGGACCGGGGTTGATCTGGGTGACCTGTCCGTTGACGGAAAACTCCTCGCACTTGGCGGTGAGGCGCGCCGCCATCTCGCGCAGCTCCGCTTCCTCAATTTGGTTGCCGGGACCGGGGAGTTGCAGCAACGACAGGGCCGGGGTGCGGTACTGGCC
>JBOGKL010000045.1:0-1575 GCA_050745525.1 Terriglobales bacterium
GGCTGCGCCTGGCCCTTACCTCGATAAGCCAACAAGAACCCCACCCTCACGGCACCTTGACAGGGTCACTCCATATCAGTGAAGGCTCGGGGGTCGTGCGGACGGCGGCGGGTGGGTCGAAGAAGAAGTTGCTAGTTGCTAGTGAAGGCTCGGGGGGCGATGCGGACGGCAGCGGTTGAGCGAAGGCGCTGCCGCGCCCCGGAAACCATTCGTGCGGCGAATGCTTCTAAAGAAGTATGGCGACCCGCACCCCTTCACCCAGCCAGCGCTCCAGTCTGCCGCTGCGCGGCGCGTCCACGGGCAAAGGCAAACAGAAAAAGCATGTCGTCTCCAATACCTCCCAGTCGCTGCACCGCAGCGGCCGCGGCCAGAAGGCGCACGTGGACATTCCCCCGGGTGTGACTGGCACCGGCGAACAAAGCTCGTAGCCGGCGACGCGCGCCCACGCATCCAAGGGTGAGGGGAAAAAGGGCGTGCCAAACACATCCACCGTCAAGCGAGCCCGCAAGGACCTGCGCGAGGGCAAATCGCCCTCAACCGCAGCTGGCGAGTTCGTCCATGACGAAATCGAGCACGTGCGCCAGGGCAAGCATGGGGCCCGTTCGCCGCAGCAGGCGATCGCGATCGGGCTGAACGAGGCCCGGCGCGCGGGCGTGCCGGTGAAACCGCCCAAGAAGGGCCGCGCCAAGGCCTCGACCCGCAAAAGCGCCGCCCGCGCCTACCGTAAAGGCCAGGAACATCCGCAAACCAAGCCCAAGCACGGCAAAGCCTCGAAGGCGCGCACGTCCGCGCTCAAGCGCGAACCTCGCACCACCGCCTCGCACCGCGCCCTCTCGAGCCACGCCCGCAGCGCCGCCGGCAGCCGCAAGCGCAGCCACAAGGCGTCGTCGTAGAGACATTTTTTGGCGCGGCTCCCCGCACGCATGCCGGTTCCAGCCCGCGCTATGGCGTGGACTCGCCGTGATGGACTTGATTGATCGCGTCGAGCGCCAGCGTCGAGTGCGAGGTCGCGGCACCGGCCCGCATCTCCGCCGCCACCCAAATCGCCTCCATGATCTCCTCCGGTGTGGCGCCGCTCTGCAACGCCTGCTTGGAATGGCCCCGGATGCAGTAGGGGCATTGGGTTACGTGCGCGACGGCAACGGCGATGAGTTGCTTGGTCTTGGCCGGCAGGGCGCCGTCGGCAAACACACTCTGGCTGAATGCGCGGAACGCTTCCGCCTGCTTCGGCGCCAACTGGCGGCGCTGGACAGAGAGTTCCTTGGTGGCGGGCGGATACAAATCCGATTGGTTCATGGCATGGGCTCCCGCCTCCATTCTCTCCGCTTTCGCCGGCCGCACTGCAAAAGTGGCGCATAATGCCCGCATGCGATGGGTGCTCCTCGCGGCGGCGATGACGGTGCTGGCGCCAGCGCAAACTTCGGCCGCCTACGTGCGCGCGCATCAGGCGGCGTGGACGCAGGCTTTTTCGGCTCTGCTCAGCATTCCCAACCTGGCGAGCGATGCGCCCGACATCGAGCGCAACGCCGCCGCCATCGCCGCCCTCTATCGCCAGGCCGGCGCGCAGGTCGAGCT
>JBOGKL010000046.1:0-1653 GCA_050745525.1 Terriglobales bacterium
GTACACGCTCGAGTTGAAGGTGGACGGGAAGACGTATACGCGCGCGGTGAGGGTGATCAACGATCCGCGGGTGGGACAGTCGGCGGCGATGATGGCCGCCTTGCGCGCGCAGAATCGGCTCAATAGGTTGGCCTACGAGGGAATGCAGGCGAGCTATAAGGCCGGGCAAGAGGTGGCAGGGGTGGAGAAGAGCGTGGCGAAGCTCGAGCAGAGCGGAGCTGGGGACGTGCGGGCGCAAGCGCGACGCGTGGCCGAGGATCTGAAGCCGTTCGCGGCGGCGCCGGGAGGTTTCGGAGGCTTCCGGCGGCGGGCGGCGGCGCCGGGCGCGATGCAGTCGTTCCGGGAATTGAACAATACCTTCAGCGACATGATTTATCGCGTGCAGGTGGGCTACGACATGGCGCCTACGCCGGCGCAATTGGCCACGGGCACCGCGGACTGCAAAACGTATGAGCAGACGCTAGAGGCTTGGAACCGGCTGGAGTCGGGGTCGCTGATGAGGTTGAACCAGGCGCTGACGGCGCAGCATGAGGCGACGCTGGCGCTGGGCGGGGCGGGACTGCAAGACCGGGCGTGCGGCAGATAGGGGCGGCGGCGATGGCGCAGGGCCGCTAGCGGAACAATTTGCAAACGGCCCCGTGCGGGCGGAGCGAACGGGGATACAGTGTGGGTATGAGGGGAATACCGTTCATCTTCGTGGTGCTCGCACGGGAGATCGGGCGCGCATTCCTGCGCCAGCGGCGCGAACGCGCCGACGCGGCGAAGTAGCGCGCAAAAACTGCCGGTGGGGCGGGAGTCAGTGGACTCACGGCTGAGGTAAGCGGCGGGTTTTCAGTGGGTTGAGCGTGTGGCATGCGGCGTGCAGCAATTCTGGCCAGGAGGGTTGCTCTATGTCACGGATTTTTCTTGTAGCGGCAGGGACCATGCTTTTAGGGCTGGCGACGGGGCTGGCTGCGCCATCGCTCGCACAGGCGCCGGGTACGACGCTTGCGGCGGGGACGAAGATCAATTCGAAACTGAAGACGAAGCTGGACACGCGCCACGCCAAGGTGGGGGAAAAGGTGACGGCGGTGACGACCTCCGATATTAAGGAACATGGAGTCAAGGTGCTGCCCAAGGGGAGCGTTCTGACCGGACATGTCACCGAGGTGACGCGCGCCAAGGGGTCGAAATCGGCCTCGAGCATCGGGGTGCTGTTTGATCAGGCGGTGACGAAGAAGGGGCGGCGGATTCCGCTGCATGCCAGCATCGTCAGCGTGGTGAGCAACCGGGATGCGCTGGCAATGGAGCCTGCGGCGATGGCGCCGATGCCAATGCCGATGGCCATGCCGGCGCGGGCGAGCGCGGGAGGCGGGCTGATGGGCGGCGTGGGTGGCGTCGTCGGCGGGGCCGGAACTGCGGTCGGGGCGACGGGCGGGGCCATGCTGGGCACCGGAGCCGGAATGGGCCGGATGGGCGGGAACGTGCTCGCCGGAGCGCACGCGCGAGCCAGCAATGGCGTGCCGCTTGAGATCGCCATGCCGCGCATGAATGCCCAGGGCGCCGGAGATGCCAGTTTTGGCAGCGTGCTGAGCACGCCACGCGGGAACATGCAACTTAATTCAGGTACCCGCATGGAAGTGCAGCAGATGGGGCCTGGGACGTCGGCTGCGG
>JBOGKL010000047.1:0-5425 GCA_050745525.1 Terriglobales bacterium
GGTGAGTTCACCGGCTATATCACCAGCCGCGAGACGGCAGCGCAGATCGGTCAGGCACGCTCCAACGGCTGCATGCGTGCTGAGGGATGCAACCGGCTGCCACTGATCCGCATGACCAACATCAGCGTCGAGCCTGGTCCGACGCCGCTCAGCCCGGAAGAGCTCATCGCCGACACCGACTCCGGCTTCTACATGGAGACCAACCGCAGTTGGTCCATTGACGACAAGCGCTACAACTTTCAGTTCGGCACCGAAATCGGCTGGGAGATCAAGCACGGTAAAAAGACGCGCAGATTGAAGAACCCCAGCTCCTCCGGCATCACCACCGAGTTCTGGAATTCGATGGACGCCATCTGCTCGCGCGAGCACTGGACGCTGTGGGGCACGCCCAACTGCGGCAAGGGCCAACCGCAGCAAGTCATGGGCACCGGCCACGGCGCCGCACCCGCCCGCTTCCGCAACGTCAAGATCGGCACGGCGTACCAGAAATGAGCCTGCGCCTCACGCTCGACTACGCGCGCCAACTGCTGCAGCAGGCGAGCAAGGCTGCACCCTCAGGTACCGCGCTCGAACTCACGGTCGAAGAGACCAATTCCGAGCTGACGCGCTTCGCCAACAACGCCATCCATCAGAACGTCGCCGACGCCGCCCTGACGTTATCTCTGCGCGCGCAGATTGACGACCGCACCGCTCGCGCCACCACCCACAGGCATGACGAGCCGGGTTTGACCGAGCTCGTCGCGCGCACGCTGGCGCTCACCGGTTCGCAAGCCCGCGACGCCGACTTGCTGCCCATGGCCTTGCCTGCCCCCATTGAACCGGTCAATCGTTGGGACGAAAACACAGCCGCCATCACGCCCGCCCAGCGCGCCGACGCCGTGGCGGCCATGGTCGAAATAGCCAAAAGCGAAGCGCTCACGGCGGCCGGCATCTGCGCCACCCAACACGGCGCCGCCGCCATCGTCAATACCAATGGCGTCGAGGCCTTCTACCGCTCGACGGGCGCCGAGTTCTCCGTGACCATGCTGCACGAGATGGCTAGCGGCTGGGCCAAAGGCGGCTCCGTGCGCTGGAGCGATCTAGATCCCGCCGCCGGCGCCCGTATTGCCGCCGCCAAGGCTGGCGCCGCAGCGCAGCCGAAAGAACTCGCCCCCGGCCGCTACACGGTTATCCTCGAACCGGCGGCGGTGCTCGATCTTCTCGGCTTCGTGATGTGGGACTTCGGCGCCCGTCAAATCCTGGAGCAGAGCAGCTTCCTGAGCGGCGGCCGCCTGGGCTCGAAGCTGTTCGGCGACAACGTAGCGATCACCGACGATTGCTACCATCCGCTGCAGTCCGGCGCGCCATTTGACGGCGAAGGTGTGCCGCGCCAGCGCGTGGACTTGGTCGAAGATGGATGGGCGCGCCGCGTCGTCTACGCCCGCCAGTCCGCCGCCGAGTGGAAGCGCGTGCATGCCGATCAGCCCGAGCCTGCACCCACCGGCCACGGTCTGCCGCTCCCGAATCCCTACGGCGAATTCCCGCTCAACGTGGTTTTCCGCGGCGGCGATGTCCCCGTCGAGCGCATGATCGCCGAGACTGAGCGCGGCATTCTGATCACGCGGCTCTGGTACATCCGCGAGGTGGACCCCTACCAGAAAATCCTGACCGGCATGACGCGCGACGGCACCTTCCTGATCGAGCAGGGAAAGCTGGCGCACGGGGTGCGAAACTTCCGCTTCAACCAGAGCATGGTCGAGCTGCTGAACCAGATCGAAGCGATGAGCCCGGAAGTGCGCGCCAGCGGCGAAGAGTCCTTCGACATGGTCGTGCCCGCGCTCAAGGTGCGCGGCTTCAACTTCACCGAAACCACCAAGTTCTAGCGGTTCAGCGACTTCCGGAAGGGCGGCGCATCCATCTCCGGCTTCCCCGGCTGCGGGTGACGCAAATCACTCTGCCGCACCAGCCGATAGACAAGCAGACCCAATCCCGCCGCCAGCGCGAGGTGGATGCCGCTCCCGGCAACATGAAAGATGCCCCACAGAAACCACCAACAGATCAGCAGCAGGATTGCGAACGTGAGCACCATCGCTCGCTCGGATGCATCACATCCATCTGCGAGTTGCCGTAATGGGTCTTCCTCCCAGTTATCCGACGCCGCCGCCGAACCGTCCGATTCCCGGCACTGAGCCACCCGAAGGCGACCCCACGCCGGTCGTGCCGCCGCCGGCGAACCCTCCCATTCACCCGCCGTATCCACCCCCAGCTGAGCTCGAACCCTGGCGCGAGTAGCTAGGAGAAGAGCCGCAACGTCAGGATGCGGCGGTATCGCTCAAAATCCTGATCGGTGGTGAAAATGGGCCAGTCGCGGTGCAGGCTCACACCGCAGATCAGGAAGTCCACGCTCCCGCCCGCGAGGCCCGCCGCCCGGCAGGCGTTGCTCGCCTCGGCCGCCTGTTCATAATCGGCGGCCTCCAGCGCCGGATGGGGCAGGGCCCGCAAACGCTGCCGCAACTCCTGGAATTGGCTGGCGTCGCAGATTCCTGACAATAGTTCCTGCCGTACGGGTCCCAACAGGGTCGCCAGACCCTCCGCCACCAGTTGCGTTAATTTCGAGCGCAGTTTCTTCTCGCCCGGGTGTAGGTCTCGCTGGCGCCGCCGCAGGGCCAGAGAAAAGACGCATGTGTCAACGATCACCGGCACTCAAGCTCAACGCTTTCGTCGCGCCGCTTTATAGTCGTAGGCTGGGTCGAAATCCACGCTGCCGAACATCTCCACCAGCCGCAGCCGCCGCCGATGCTCCACGTACTCGCGCAGTGCAGCCGTCACCGCGTCCTTTTTGGTCCGGTGTTTGCCCTCGCGCCGTGCGGCCTCGATAAGCCGGTCATCAAGGTCAAGATTCGTGGCCACATCCACACATTACATTGTGTGGATATAGCCGTCAACTGCGCGCCGCAACTCCAGGACAGGCTGCGTTCGAGTCCCCCGCCGAGCCGCCGCCTCGGGCATGCGCAAGATCACCGCCGGACGCAGTGTCGCCAAGCCAGGCACGCCCCACCGGCCAAGTGGCCGCACTCTCGTCGCGCAGGTACTGGACGAACTCGTGTTGATAGGCGGTGTCGAGGCCCGAGCTGGCGTCGTAGTCGGGGCGGATGTCGCCGGGCGTGCGGGTTCGCGCCGATTTGCGTGCCGTCCTGAGCCCGAACCCTGGCGCGAGTAACCTACCGCTCCCGCGGCGGCCTCTGCGGGCCGAGCGAGCGCGCGGCTCCGGCGATCAGTGCCTGCTTTTCGGCCGCGCTCAGCCGTGCTTGCGGGTGCATGGGCAGGTAGTACCACAGCGGCATATCGCCGCTCCGCACCCGGTTCGCGACGTTACGGGCGTCCCTTTGCGGCCGGTTCCACTCGCTCAGGTTCATGTGCCGCCGTCCGCCTTGGACATCGTTCTCGACCAGCCACGACACCGGCGCCACGTTCGAGTACCACGGCCACACGGTGTTGTTGCTATGGCAGTCAAAGCACGCGCGGCGAAACAGGGTCCGCGTCCGCGCTGAATCCCAATGCGGCTCAGCCACCGTGGGCGGGTCGGAGTGGTCGTGCCCGTAGGGTACGGCTTGAATCAAGATCAGTACCGCTACGCACGCGCCGATAATGTAGTACCCGCGCCGGCTCACGTTAGTGCAGTACCCCAGCCACAAACGCGTCGAAGTCGCGATGCAGTTTGTCGCGCGAGGTTTTTTCGGCGTAGATCATGTGCCCCGATATGTAGTGCTCAATCGAGATGTGCGTCTGCTCCGCCGGCGTAATGAACAGGTGCCGCATGCTGTAGGTAGCCTCGAGCATCGGCGTGGCCTGGTCGAAGTAGCCCTCGCACAGCATCAGGCGCAGCGACGGGTCTTGGGCGAAGACGCGCTCCAGGTCCTCGCTCACGTCGTCGTTGGCATTGCCGGGCCCGCCCGAGCCGAAGCGCCCGCTGGGAATGTTGTCGCGCCAGTTCGGAATGCCGCTGCCGCCCAGCCCGTACTGGCCGTACTCGAGCCTGGATTTGTAGTTGAGCTCGTCGCGCAGATACTGCACGAACTCGTGCTGATAGGCGGTGTCGAGGTCCGAGCTGGCGTCAAAATCCGGCCGGATGTCGCCGGGCGTGCGGTTGGTCCCCATCTGCGTGCCGTCGTAGCGGCCAATAATCTCGCGCTGACTGCGCAGCAGCGAGGAATCGAAAAGCCCGGTTGAGATGCGCAGGTTCCAACTGTCTAGAAATTGCGGTGAAAGGCCCGTGTAGCTGGACATCTCCGCCAGCGCTTGCTGCCGCGCGGCGCCCTGCAGCGTGTCGCCCAGATCGAGGTCATGCTCGTACTTCGTCTGCGCCCACTGCTCGGCCGCGGCCACCACCTCGGGCAGCGGCTCGCTTTCGAGCTTGGCCGGGAGCTTGTGATAATGCCAGGCGATGGCGGTCTGCGTCGGCAGCGCCAGCCAGTAGGGACGGTCGTTGCTGTAGGAGGGATCGAGCGTCGCCTCATTTAGCAGGCTGGACAGCAGCACGATGCCGCTCACCGGAATGTGGTGTTGCCACAGCACATCGGCCAGCCCGGCCGAGCGAAACGTCCCGTAGCTCTCGCCGGCGAGAATGATGGGCGCGTTGAGGCGGTTGTTCTCGTAAAGCCACAGCCGCGCGAACTGCGCGAAGCATTCCAGGTCGCCCTGATCGCTCGCGGCATAGACCAGGTTTTTGTGGTCGGTGGCGCGGCTGTACCCGGTCCCGATGGCGTCCACAAAGACCATGTCGGTCGCGTCAAGCCATGTGTCGCCGTTATCCACGAGCTTATAGGGCGGCGCGGGTACGTTGCCGTTGCTTTCCAGCGCGACGCGCCGCGGCCCAAACCCGCCGACATGGACCCAGACCGAGGCATAGCCGGGTCCGCCGTTATAGCTGAACGTGACCGGTCGCGGATGTGACGGGTCCGGGTGGTCGAGGATGTAGGCCACGTAGAACATGTGCCCCATGGTCTTGCCGCTGGCGTCGGGAATCGGAATCTTGCCCACCTCGGCCGTGTAGTTCAGCGTCTTCCCGTTCACGGTGATACTGTGCTCGGTCTTGACCGGCGGAGGATCGGTCGCCGCCGTCTCATAGCCAAACATCTGCTGTCCGCGGCCAAATTGTGCCGCCGCGGGCAGGGAAGCGGCCAGCCCGCAAACCAGCACCACGAGCGGAAGCATCTGCAACTTGATTCTCATTGGGCAACCCCAGGTAGTGTCTGTAAGAAATCATCGAAGTCGCGGTGCAGCTTCTCGCGCGACTGCAGGTCGGCGTAGATCATGTGCCCCGACAGGTAATGCTCGATGCGGATGTGCGTCTGCTCCCCGGGCGCAAGAAACATGTGCCGCAGGCTGTAGAGCGCTTCAAAAAACGGCGTCGCCTGATCATAGTAACCCTCGCACAGCATCAGCC
>JBOGKL010000048.1:0-1968 GCA_050745525.1 Terriglobales bacterium
AGCACGGTCAGCACCCGCCGTACGTGGGTGTGCGGCACGGAATAATCGTTCAGGTCGAAGCGGACATAGGGCGTCTTGCCGACCTTGACCGCGACGCGTTCGAGCAACGGCGCCGGGTTGTCCGGCAGCGGCAACAGGCGCGGCGCCTCGGCGGCGAATACTTCGCGCACCGTGCGGTCCGGCTCGCCCGGACAGCGCCGGTCGGCGGCCAGGCCGCGGCACCAATCGTCGGCCTGGCCGTTGAGATCATCGAGACCGGTGAAGTGGCGGGCAGCGAAGAACGAGCTGCGCACGTAGCCGATGGCACGCTCGACCCGGCCCTTCTCGTTGCCGCGCGCGACCGCAACGGGACGCGGCTCGAAGCAATACTGCCCGGCAAAGGCGAGCAGATCCGGGTGGAACCGGATCGCATCGCCGCGCCGTTCCAGCACCGCACTCTTGAGATTGTCGTAGAGCAGGACACGCGGCACGCCGCCCCAGGCGGCGAAGGCGCCGACATGGCCGCGCAGGAAGCTCTCCATCCGCGCATCAAGGAAGAAGCGCAGGAAGATCTGCCGCGAGTGGCTCAGCACCATGACGAAGGCCATCAGCGGACGACGCGCCCGGCCAATCTGACGGTGACCAAAATGACCCCAGTCCACCTGCGCTTGCTCGCCGGGGAGGCTGCGCAGCCGCAGATACGCCTCGGCCGGGCGGCGTGGCCGATGCAGGGCAATCAGGTGGCGGAAATGGTCGGGACTGCCGCGGTAGCCGCGCTCATGCGCCATGGCGAACAAGCGACTGGCGGTCAGCGTCGGGAACTTCGCCAGCGTGTCGCGGATCAGCGGGAGGTAGGGATCGATTTGCGCCGGCCGGGGCGTGACCCCGATGCGCGGCAGCCCGGCCTGCGCCAGCACCCGGCGCACCACGCTGTGGTGCACGTGCAACTGACGCGCAATCGTGCCGGCGGTCCACTTCTCGGCGTGATAATAGCGCAGTACCTGCGCTTCGATGTCAGGCGGTGTCACCATGGCGCGCTGGCCCCGTTGGATGATGGGCAAGGCGGCCGCGATGACGCCGGCGGCGGCGCAGGAACCCCTGGCGGAGCAGCGGCAGGCAGGTGCGGCCGCACCAGTGGCAGTGCGGACCGGGCAGCCTTGCTTGGTCGGCCGGGGCGGCGGCGGCGCGTGTGGCCGTCATCGCGGCCGGCGCCAACAAATCACCGCAGCCCAGTGCGGGTGAACCGTGATGCGTCACTTTCTGTTGCCGCGCCCGCCAACGGCCCATCCGGGCGGCGTGCATACGGCGGCCGCGGTGGCTTGCCTGGTAGCGCCGCCCGGCCTGCTGGACGGTCCGCTGCCGGGCCTCTTTTGCGCAGCCACCGGCGCAGTAGACCTGACCGCGGTCGCAGCAACTGCAAACAATCACCTGCCGGCGGCAACCAGCGCACAGGAACAGACGGCCTGATAGCGCCTCGGCCCGCTCTGCGTCGCCGACACAGCATGGACGAACGCCATCGTTGGCAGGATAGTCGTCCTGCATGCGTGCCCGGCACGATGTGGGGCACGGCGCCAAGGCAGAACTTGCAGGTCGTGCGTGGCGCCGTGCTTACCCGCCAAGTCTGGCAGGCCGCCATCGCGCCGTCCTCCCGGTTGTCGGGCTCTATCCCCGCCACAACACGCGTTGGTCAGTCACCGGCCACGCCGCCATCTCCGTCACGCCCCGCGGCCACGCCGTCGGGTGATGCTCGCCGCCGCTTATGCGCGGATCCTCACCGCCGCTGACAAATCGAGGGTTGCCAATAGATTCAGCACTTTATCGGTTTGTTACCTACTTCTTCACCCGATTGCCCTGGCGATGGCGGCGGTCGGCCTTGCATTCCTATCGCCTTAGACGTATTTAAACACGTATTAGAGGGGGTGCCAATGGCACGAAAGCTGACCATCACAGTTGACGCCGAGGTTTATGACGGCCTGCACAGCACCATTG
>JBOGKL010000049.1:0-10965 GCA_050745525.1 Terriglobales bacterium
TCCCGGCCAGGTATCGAAGTTACAAAAGAATTTTTTTGCTCCGGGATATTGACTTCGCCACACAGTCGGCATACAAGAGATGGATACCAGTGCGTCGGGTGATTCGACTGAGAAGTGTCCCGCCGGGCTGTAGCTTGAGGAAAATCATGAACTTTCGCACCGCGCTTCGTCCCCTCCTTCGTGTTGGCGTGATTGCCTTGGTATTGGCTGGCGTGCCTTGGGCGCTGCTGCCCGCGGCGGCGCAGACCGGCGCCACAGGCCAGATCGTGGGCCGCGTGTCCGATCCCTCAGGTGCCGTGGTGCCGCACGCGGTGGCCATCGTCACCGATATCGCCACCGGCGCCGTGCGCACCGCCAGCACCAACGGTGTGGGCATCTACACCGTGCCGCTGCTGCCGCCGGGCAACTACGCGGTGAGCATTACGGCGAGCGGCTTCAAGAAGGCGACCAACACCAGCGTCGCCGTCTCCGCCGCCACCTCGGCCACGGTGAACTTTAAGTTGGAGATTGGCTCGGCGCAGCAGACGGTCACGGTGGAGGCCGGCGCGGCCGTGCTGCAAACACAAAGCTCGGCCAACGGCGGCACCGTCAACAACGCCACCATCTCGAACCTGCCGCTGACGAACCGCAACTATACCCAGATTCTGCAGCTCAATCCCGGCGTGGCCAGCCAGTTGCCCGATGCCGCCGGCCTGGGCCGCAACACCATTGACGTAAACGTAAATGGCGCGCGCGTTTCCGACAACAGCTACGAAATGAACGGCCTGGATGCCAGCAACCTGCAGATTCAGGGCACGGCGGGGGTTGTGGCCGAGGGCGGCATCGCTATTCCCAGCCCGGATGCGATTTCCGAGTTCCGCGTACAGACGAGCCAGTATGACGCCGTCTACGGCCGCGGCTCGGGCGCGAACGTGGACGTGGTAAGCAAGAGCGGTACCAACCAGTTCCACGGCGATCTGTTCGAGTTCGTGCGCAACCGCGTGTTCAACGCCAACGATTATTTCATTAATTCCATCCCCACCGGCACCACGTCCCCGGCGCAGCGGCCGGAGCTCGACCAGAACCAATTCGGCGGCACCTTCGGCGGGCCGCTGCTGCACAACAAGCTGTTCTTCTTCGGTTCGTACCAGGGCACATACCAGGTGGACGGGGAGGGTAATAACTCGCTGGACACCACCAACCTGCCCCTGCTGACCAATGACCGCTCGGCGGCAGCGTTGGGCGCAATTTTTGGCGGCGAATCGGGTTTCCGGGGCGGCACGGCGGTTGCGCCCAACGGCTCCAACATCAACCCGGTGGCACTGGCCATGCTGAATTACAAACTACCAAATGGCCAGTACCTGATTCCTACGCCGCAGACGGTGCTGAATGCCGCCGCGCCGGGCTCGGGCGGATTTTCCGCCTACAGCATTCCCTCGACCTTCAGCGAAAACCAGGAGATGGTGAACCTGGACTGGACGCCCAACGCCAAGAACCGCATTTCCGAGCGTTACTTCTATTCTCGCGATCCTGAATTAGAGTCTTTCAGCACCGGCTTCGGCACCGGCAATTTGCCGGGAGCGCCCCTCGCGGGAAAGTTCGACAACACCAACGCCTCGCTGTCCTGGACCTACATCGCCAGCGCAAACCTGATCAACGAGGTGAGCGCGGGCGTGCATCGCGTCTTTGGTCAGGTGCAGAGCCAGTATCCGGTCACCTACGCAGACCTGGGCATGAGCAATGCCTGCGACAACCCCGTCTCGCCCATCATCAGCATTACCGGCGACTTCACCATGGGCGGCACATTCAATGACGGGCAGTGGTCGAACACCAAGGCCTATACCGCCAAGGACCAGGTCACCTGGCTGCACGGGAAACACAACATCCGCATGGGCTTCGGCATGGAAACCACCCATCTGCCGTTCGCGGACCCGGAAATCACGCGCGGTGAACTTTCCTTCCAGAGTTTCCCGGACTTCCTGCTGGGCATGGATGCGGCACAAAACGGCACGGCCTACAGCAATATATCCAGTTCCGACGCGCTGTGCGGCATTACCAACAAGAACCTGACCGTCACTGATGCCGATAGCTTTGTGCAGGACGATGTCAACGTCACGCCGCGGCTGACGTTGAACCTGGGCCTGCGCTGGGAGATTTACGGCCAGTCCTCGGACCAGAACGGGAACATCATTGATTTCTGGCCGCAGATGGCCAACAACTCCTTCCCGGCCGACGGCGCCCCCAGCGGCGAAAACTTCACCGGCTTTGTGGTGCCGGCAAACTACCAGGGCGTCATGGAACCGGGCATCGCGCGCAATTCGAACAACACCTTTGCCGGCAACGGCACCGCGTGGGCCAATCTAGGTCCGCGCCTCGGCTTCAGTTGGCAGCCGTGGTTCTCGAATCGGATCGTCCTGCGCGGCGGCTATGGCATCTACTACGGCCGCACCTCCATCAACGACGCGTATCAGTTCGTGGCCTCGCAGCCGCTGTTTGATCGCCAGGGCGCTTCGTCCACTCTGAATAAGGACGCCACCTTGGCCAATCCGTGGGCGGATACGCCGATCCCTCCGGCCAGCGCCTATCCGGTATGGGTGCCGCGCACGGAGACCTCGTCGCTGGGACTGCAGTCCATCTCTCCTTTCTGGCAGCCGCCGATGATGCAGCAGTGGAGCACCAATATCCAGTACGAGCTGCGGAACAACACCATGCTGCAGTTCGGCTACGTCGGCAACCACGGCAGCCGCATTGAGGTCACGCGCAACGTCAATCAGCCGGGCCTCACCGTCAACCCGGATTCGCCGAATGCGACCACCTTCACCGGCCCGACGATTGCCGGCAGCAACATCCTGTCGCGCGTTCCGTTGCTCGGCATCAACGGCATCAGCGAAGCGGGCGAAATCGGCATTTCCAACTACAACGCCCTGCAAGTTGTGCTGCGCCAGCGCATGAGCCACGGGCTGCAGATGCAGCTCTCCTATACCTACAGCAAGGTGCTCACCGACGTGACTGGCGTGGGCACGTTCCCCGCCACGGGCGGCATTTCCGGCGACGCGGACAATCCAATGTCCAGCTACGGTCCAGCGGGCTACGACATGCCGCAGCGCTTCGTCGCCAATTTCGTGTGGCAGATTCCGTACGGCGGCACCGGGTTCGCCAAGCAGGTGCTAGGCGGCTGGGGCTTGTCGGGCGTGTTGACGTTGCAGGACGGCGAGCCGATCACGTTCAGCAACAGCAATTCCGGGACGATTTATGGCGCCAGCGGGCGTGCGCAGATGTGCTCCGGCTTTAACTACGGAGATATTCTGACCCCTGGTCCCACCACCTCCAAGCTGACCGATTACTTTAACCGCAATGCCGTCAGTTGCACGCCGACGACCTCGTACGGCTCCGCGGGCTTGGTTGGTTATGGCTGGGGCGACAGCGGCACCGGAATCGTGCTGGGTCCGGGCGAGCACAACCTGGACATGTCCCTGAGCCGCGACTTTGCCGCGCCGGGGCCGACGGAAGGCACGCACCTGCAGGTGCGCGCGGAAATGTACAACTTCACCAATACGCCTGATTTCACCGCCCCGTCGGGCAACACCAGCAGCTCCAGCTTTGGCGAAATCACAGGCACCTCAGTCAACCCGCGGATCATTCAGTTGGGCGTCAAGTACATCTTCTAGAGGAGCTATGTATAAATCTGGCTATGCCCTGATCGCCAGCGCCGCGGCGCTGGTGATCAGCTTGGGCGCGCAGGGGTTCCGGCGCGGCAACCCGAACGCACAGTTCGTGAGTGTGAAAGCGCCCGTGATCGCCCTTGAACACGTGCGGGTGATTGACGGCACCGGTGCGCCGGCGGTGGCTGACCAGACCGTGGTGATCGAGAATGGCAACATCCTCTCCATCGGACCCGCGGCCTCAGCCAGCGTACCGGACGGCGCCAAGGTTCTGGACCTGAGCGGCGACACGGTCTTTCCCGGCTTGGTGGGCATGCACGACCACCTGTTTTACCCGGCCGTGTCCGGCCGCGGCTATATTCCCGGCGCGCCGGCGCTGTACAACGATCAGGGGTTCAGCTTCCCACGGCTGTATCTGGCCAGCGGCGTGACCACGCTGCGCACAACGGGCGCGGTCATGCCCTACACGGACCTCGGTCTGAAGAAGATGATTGATACCGGGCGCATGATCGGGCCCGACCTCATCATTACCGGTCCGTATTTGACCGGGCCCGGCGGCTTTACGCCGAACATGCATGCGCTGCAAGGTCCCGAGGATGCCACGCGCACGGTCGCCTACTGGCAATACGAAGGCGTCACCACCTGGAAGGCGTACATGACGATCACGCGCGCCGAGCTGGCGGCGGCGGTCAAGCAGGCGCACCTGAAGGGGCAGACCATCACCGGACACCTCTGCTCGATCGGTTTTAAGGAAGCCGCCTCGCTCGGCATTGACGACCTCGAGCACGGCCTGGAAGTGGACACCGAGTTTGATCCTGGGAAGCAGCCCGACGTCTGCCCGTCGCAGCAGTTGACGGCAAAGACGCTGGCGGGGATGGATGTCGAAGGGCCGCAGATACAGAGCACCATTCATTACCTGGTAGACCACCATGTGGCGCTGACCTCGACGCTGCCGGTGTTTGAGGCCATGGTGCCGGGCCGTCCGCCCATGTCGGAACTGCCGCGCCTGCTGAGCGTGCTCTCGCCCCAGGCGAGCATCAATTATCTGCTGGCGCGCGTGCGCGACGACGAGCACCCGGGTGTGAGCGCCAACGTGTTCAAGAAAGAGATGCAGTTCGAGTTCGACTTTGCCAAGGACGGCGGCCTGTTGCTGGCGGGTCTCGATCCCACCGGCAACGGCGGCGTGGTGGCCGGCTTCGGCGACCAGCGCGAGGTCGAGTTGCTGGTGGAAGAGGGCTTCTCGCCGGCGGGCGCCATCCACGTGGCCACGGAAAACGGCGCCAAGTTCTTGCACATGGACGGCCAGATCGGTACGCTGGCGGCGGGCAAGGCGGCGGATATCGTGGTGGTCAAGGGCAATCCGGCCGCCAACATCAACGACATCGAGAAGGTCCAGATCGTGTTCAAGAACGGCGTGGGCTATAACAGCGCCAAGCTGATCGCCTCGGTGCACGGGCAGGTCGGACTGCACTAATGCCCGCGCTCACGAAGCGCTCGCCGCGCCGCCATCTCGTCTGGCTGCTGCTGGCACCGTTCGTGGCGCTGCTGTGGGTGCCTTCGTATTCGCGGCTCACGCCCGAGCTGTGGGGTTTTCCTTTCTTCTACTGGTACCAGTTGCTCTGGGTCTTCCTCACCGTGGCGCTGACCTGGATCGTCTATAAGTACCGGTACTAGGATGAACTGGGCTGCCGCCGTCGTCTTTATCGTTTGCCTGGTGGGGGTCAGCCTCATCGGGTTCTGGGCCGCGCGCTGGCACCGCGGCGATCTCAGCCATATCGAGGAATGGGGCCTGGGCGGGCGCCGCTTCGGCACCCTCATTACCTGGTTCCTGATCGGCGGAGATTGCTACACCGCCTACACCCTGATCGCGGTCCCGGCGCTGGTGTTTGGCGTGGGAGCGATTGGCTTTTTCGCCCTCGTCTACACCATCATCGTCTACCCCTTTGTCTTCCTGGTGATGCCGCGGCTGTGGCGCGTCTCGCGGCGGCACAACTACGCCACGCTCGCCGATTTCGCCCGCGGGCGCTACGGCAGCCGCCATCTGGCGCTGGCGATCGCGGTGACCGGTATTATCGCCACGCTGCCCTACATCGCGCTGCAGATGCTGGGCATGCAGGTCTCCATCGCCGCGCTCGGCTTTTCGAACCCGCGCGTGGCCAGCGACGTCGGGCTGGTGGCGGCGTTTCTGATTCTCGCCGCTTACGACTACACCAGCGGGCTGCGCGCGCCCGCCGCCATCGCCATTGTCAAGGACATCCTGATTTACGGCGTCGTGTTCGTGGCCGTGATCTGGGTGCCGATGCAGTTGGGCGGCTACGGGCACATCTTTGCCGCCGCCGGGCGCCTGCTGGCCATGCATCATCCCGCCGGCGCGCTGATCCTGCCGCGGGGCAAGGACATGGCCTTCGCCACGCTGGCGCTGGGTTCGGCCTTTGCCCTGTTTTTGTATCCGCACGCCGCCACCGGCGTGCTCAGCGCCGACAGCGACCGCACCATCGAGCGCAACGCCATGCTGCTGCCGGCGTATTCGTTCGTGCTGGCGTTGGTGGCGCTGCTGGGCTACATGGCGCTGGTGGCCGGGGTGACCGTGCATCAGCCCAACGACATCGTGCCGGCGCTGTTCCACCGCATGTTCCCGCCCTGGTTTGCGGGCCTGGCGCTGGCCTCGATCGCCATCGGCGCGCTGGTGCCGGCGGCGATCATGTCCATTGCCTCGGCCACGCTGTTCACGCGCAATATTTACCGCGAGTACATCCGCCCGGGCATGACCGGGCGGCAGGAGGCGAGCCTGGCCAAGCTGGTGTCGCTGCTGATCAAGCTGGCGGCGGTGGTGTTTGTGATCTTCGGCGACCAGACCTACGCCATCAACCTGCAACTGCTGGGCGGGATCTGGGTGCTGCAGACGTTTCCGGCCATCGTCTTCGGGCTGTACAAGCGCTGGTTCCATCCCACCGGGCTGCTGCTGGGCTGGGCGCTGGGGATGATCGTGGGCACGGTAATGGGCTGGCAGATGGGGCTGAAATCCTCCGTCTATCCGCTGCACCTGTTCGGGCTCAACATCGCCGCCTACGCCGCCGTGGACGCGCTGGTGGTGAACCTGGCCATCGCCATAGCCGTGACCTACTGGCTGCGCTGGCGCCGCGCCCCAGCCGGGAGCGATGAAACCGAACCCGCTGACTACGAGCGCGCGGGTGCGGCGGCGGCAGCGGTTTCCTAGCCGCACCTCCGCCTCAGGCCGCCGCGTGTTCGGCCTGCGGCTCGCGCACCGATTGCAACGCGCCGCCCCAGGCGACCACCTCATCCAGCATGGTGTCCAGCGCCTTCAGGTGCTGGGGCTCCGGCCGGAACTCGCGCATGTTCACGAAGTCGGTGAACAGCGACAGCCCGACCTGGCCGCGCACCGTGGCGATCTTGACCGCGGACAGGATGGCGCGCAAATGCTCCGCGGCCCGGCTGCCATTGCCGTTGGCGCCGTAGCTGACCACACCGGCGGCCTTGTCGTTCCATTCCCGGTACAGATAATCCACCGCATTTTTCAGCGCCGCCGAGGGTCCGTGATTGTACTCGGGCGTGACGAAGACGAAGGCATCGAGGGTGGCGATCTTCGCCGCCCAGCGCAGCGTGTGCGGACGCGAATAGCCGCCCATGGATGCCGGCACGGGCTCATCCAGCAGCGGCAGGTCGAAGTCGGCGATATCCACCAGCTCGTACGCGGCGTCGCCGCGCTTCCGCGCCCCCTGCAGCACCCAGTCCGCCACGGCCTTATTGTTGCGCCCAGGGCGCGTGCTTCCGGTTACAATTCCGATCTTAAGCATGTTGTTCTCCTTAGTATCCAAACGGCCCGTGGTATACTTTGTATACCTAGGAGATGATCGTAACCACTAGGCGAAGGCAGGCGCAAGAGGGCACATGCAGGGAACTAGAGAACAGCGAAGTGCGCGGGTGCGCGTGGAAGAATGCCCGACCCGCGAAGTGCTGAAGCAAATCGGCGACAAATGGAGCGTGCTGCTGATCGTGCTGCTGCGCGACGGTCCGTGCCGTTTCAACCAACTGCGGCGCGCCGTCGAGGGCATCTCGCAGCGCATGCTGACGCTCACGCTGCGCGGCCTGGAGCGGGACGGCCTGGTGCTGCGCACCGTCACCCCGACCACGCCTCCGCGCGTGGATTATGCCCTCACGCCCATGGGGCGCACCCTGCTCGGCGTACTGCAGCAGATGGCGGACTGGGCCGAACGGCACCGGCCGCAGATCCAGACGGCCCGCGAGCGCTTTGACCGCGCTGCGGCCCCGGTTCCGCGTTGAGCGCCGGAATTAGGGAGTATCGTTCGTTGCTGGCCGCGGCTGGCTTTGAGGTGGTCCAGCACGTTGCCGAAGACCCACAGTGCGATGGCCACACCGTGTGGCTGGCGGGGGTCAAGCCGTGAGCGTGGGTTCAGCGTACTGCATCCGGTCGAGATCGGCGATGAGTCCCGGTCCGGTGGGGTTCCATCCCAGAGCCTTCCGCGTTCGTTCGCTTGAGGCCGCCAGATCCAATCCCATGAACGCGGCCAGCCAGCCGAAATGCGCGACGGCCTCGGCCGGCGTGACCGAAACGGCCGGCACGCCCAAGCCGCGCGCGATCGCTTCGGCAATCTCTCGTGAGGTCACGCCCTCTTCCGCGATGGCGTGGTAGCGCGCGCCCGGCGTTCCGCCTTCCAGCGCCAGCCGGTACAAACGGGCCGCGTCGAAACGGTGAACCGCGGCCCAGCGGTTGCGCCCCTCGCCCACGTAGGCCGATACGCCCTTGGCCCGCGCCACCTGGATGGCGTAACTTACCAGCCCCTGCTTCGCGGTGTCATGCACCTGCGGCAGCCGCACTACCGTTGCCCGCACGCCCCGCGCCTCGAGCGCGGCCGCGGCGTGCTCGGAGGCGCGCGGAAACGTCTCGCTGACCGCACCGGCTTCATCGGCTTCGGTGGCGAGCCGAGCATTACCTGGCCCCTGGACGCTGAGCGGCAGGCCGGCGGTGACGAGCAGCGGGCGCTCGGAACCGGCGAGGGCTTCGCCCAGTGCCTCGATCGCCCGCTTGTCAACGGCGCTGTTCTTGGCGAATTGCGAAAAGTCGTGAATGAAAGCGGTGTGGATCACCGCATCCGATGCGGCGGCGCCGCGGCGCAGACCGGGCACGTCCTCCAGATCGCCCCGATGCACCTCCGCACCCGCCGCCTGCAGCCAGCGGGCGCTGCCGTCGCTGCGCGCCAGCCCGAGTACCTGGTGTCCCGCACCGAGCAGTTCCTGGGTGACGGCCGAACCGATGAATCCTGTCGCTCCCGTGACGAATATTTTCATGGTCTTGTTCCTCCCCGGTCTTGACCGGCTTTCCTGAATTCAATAATATGGAGATGGTCTCCGTTTACGTAGATTAGCGGAGGATGTCTCCGGTTGCAAGAGGTTTTTGATTTTTGGCCATGGCTTCAAAAACGCGCCCATCGCCGGCCCGCAAACCGCGCGTGGATGCGCTGCGCAATCGAGGGCACATTCTGAACGTGGCCAAGGATGCCTTCACCCGCGCCGGCGCCAATGCCAGCCTGGATGAGATTGCACGAGCGGCGGGCGTCGGGCCCGGGACCCTGTACCGCCATTTCGCCAACCGGGAAGAACTCCTGCTGGGGGTCTATCAGTCCGAGATGGAGAAGCTGGCTGCAGCCGGGCAAATGCTGGCGCAGTCGCAGCCGCCGCTGGCAGCCCTGCACTCCTGGCTGCTGCTATTTGTGGATGCGCTGGCGACCAAGTTGGTCATCGCGGCTGCACTCAACACGCTTGTGTGCGACTCCAAGACGACGCTGGCGGGGTGCCACGAACAGATTCAGACTGCGGCGCAGGTTCTGGTAAAGCGCGCGATGAAGAGCGGCGATTTGAGGAAGGACCTGGAGGCGATGGAATTGCTGCGCCCGCTGGTGGGTGTCGCCAGCCTCGCCGTCACCCCTGATTGGCAGCGCAGCGCGAGGCGGCTGGTGGATATCCTTCTGATGGGTGCCCGGCCGCGGCGCTAGGCGCGGAGCCTACTATTGGACTGAGGTCTTTGATCATGCCGGATGCGCTTCCCGCCATTTTCTTTGGGCATGGCAATCCCATGAATGCGGTGCTTACTAATGCCTACACGGAGGCATGGGCCGGCATCGGGCAGCGCACGCGGAAGCCGAAGGCGATCCTTTCCATTTCCGCCCATGGGTTCGTGCCCGGCACCGGCGTCACCATATCCACGTCGCCGCGAACGATTCACGATTTCGGCGGATTTCCCGAGCAACTGTTCCGGGTGCAGTATCCGGCGCCGGGCGATCCGGTACTGGCTCGCCGGGTGCAGAAATTGCTGGCGCCGCTCGAGGTCAACCTCGACGATTCCTGGGGCCTCGATCACGGCACGTGGTCGGTCCTTCGCCACGTGTACCCGCAAGCCGATATCCCGATCGTTCAGCTAAGCATTGACGAGACCAGGGAGCCTTTGTTTCACTTCGAGATCGGCAGAAAGCTGGCCCCGCTGCGCGAAGAGGGCGTGCTGATCGTAGGCAGCGGCAATGTGGTCCATAACCTTCATGCCTATGCCTGGGGCCGGCATGTTGCCGATCCCTATGATTGGGCGGTGCAGTTCGAGGCGGAAGCGAAACAGATGATGGTGGCCGGAGAATTCAAACCGCTGATTGACTATGAGCGGCTGGGCCCAGCGGCGCAGCTTTCCATCCCCACGCCGGATCACTACCTGCCTCTGCTCTATGTGCTGGCGACGCAGCAATCCGGCGAGCGCATCAGCTTTCCCGTGGAAGGCGTGGATGGAGGTTCGATCTCGATGCTCGCGGTCGAGATCGGCGGCATGCCGGAGCCAGCTTAATCCTGCCGCAGCGCCGTGGTGGGGTCCACCCGCGCCGCGCGGCGCGCGGGGAAATAACAAGCGAGAAACGCGGCCAGCGCCAGCACCACGGCCACGCCGGCCAGAATGGCGGGATCGGCCGCCGCGGTCGCGAACAGCAGACTGCGCAGCGCCTGCGCCGCGCCCAGCGAGATCACCAGGCCGATGGCAATACCAGCGCCGGCCAGCCAGGCGGCCTGCTGCAGGATGAGGCGGTAGACGGAGGCGCGCGGCGCGCCCAGCGCCATGCGGATGCCAATTTCGTGCGTGCGCTGCCGGGCCGAGTAGGCGATCACGCCGTATACGCCGACCACCCCCAGCAGCAAGGCCAGCAGCGCGAACCCGCCCACCATCCAGGCCGCCGAGCGGTCGAGGTATGCCGTCCCGGAGTCGTCAATCCAGGCGTGCATGGTCGAGGTGAGGGCAATGCCGAGTCCGGGG
>JBOGKL010000050.1:0-2654 GCA_050745525.1 Terriglobales bacterium
CGCCAACCCGCACGCCAACGGCGGCCGGGTGCTCAAGCCGCTGCCGCTGCCGGCGTGGCGGCCGCACGCGCTGGCGGTGGGGCAGCCGGCGCGGGAGCAGCACGAGTCCACGCGGCAATTGGGACTTTGGTTGCGCGACGTGTTTGCCGCCACCGCCGCCACGCGCATTTTCCGGCTGTTTTGTCCGGACGAGCTGGCCTCCAACCGTCTCGATGCGGTGCTGGAGGTGACCGGGCGGCGCTGGGAGCTGGCGATTTTGCCCGACGACGATCACCTGGCGGCGAATGGGCGCGTGCTGGAGGTACTGAGCGAGCACCTGTGCGAGGGCTGGCTGGAGGGTTACCTGCTGACCGGCCGCCACGGCTTGTTCGTCACCTACGAGGCCTTCGCCATGGTCGCAGCCTCGATGATCGTGCAACACACCAAATGGCTGGAGGCCGCCGCGGGGCTGCCCTGGCGCGCGCCGGTGGCCAGCCTGAACCTGCTGCTGACCTCGACCTGCTGGCGCAACGACCACAACGGCTTCAGCCATCAGGGCCCGGGGCTGATTGACGTGATGCTGAGCAAGCGCGGCGCGGTGACGCGGATTTATTTTCCGCCGGATGCGAACTCGCTGCTGGCGGTGGCGCAGGTTTGCTTCGCCGGGCGCAACACGGTGAACCTGATCGTGATTGACAAGCAGCCGCAGTTGCAATGGTTGGATGCGGATGCCGCCGAGGCGCACTGCCGCGCGGGCGCGGGCACCTGGGCGTGGGCGGGCACGCCGGGCGCGGAGCGGGGCGAGACGGATGTGGTGCTGGCATGCTGTGGCGACATCCCCACGCTGGAAACGGTGGCGGCGGCATGGTGGCTGCGGCGGAACGCGCCGGAGCTGCGCCTGCGGCTGGTGAACGTGTGCGACCTGATGTGCCTGTTCCTGCCCGAGGTGCATCCGCACGGACTCACGCCGGAGCGGTTTGCCGAATTATTTACGGTCTCCAAGCACGTGATCTTCGCCTTCCACGGCTACCAGCGCGCCGTGCACGGCGTGATTCACGGCCGCCCCCATGCCGAGCGTTTTCACGTCCGCGGCTTCATGGAACAGGGCACGACCACGACGCAGTTCGACATGGTGGTGCTGAACCAGATGAGCCGCTATCATCTGGCCGCCGAGGCGCTGCGGCGGGCGTATCCGGAGGGGGCGCGGCAGCGGGAGTTGATCGGTGCCTGCCAGGAGGCGATCGCCGGCGCGGTGGCCTACGCGCTAGCGCACTTCGAAGATTCTCCGGAGATCAGCGACTGGCGCTGGAGCGACCCGGCGTAGCGACAACCGCGCAAGAGGAAACCCGGCGGCGAATGCCATTGACAAGTGGCAATTACCATTTGACAATGGCACATGGCGGTGCGGTTGACTCTCGACAAGGCAGGCCGCGTGGTGATTCCGAAACCTGTGCGCGAACGGGCGGGGCTCGCGCCTGGCGATACCCTGGAACTCGAGCAGTCAGGAGAAACGATTTCTTTGCGCCCTGTGCGGGCATCGGAACCGCTGACGCGCGAGCAGGGCATCTGGATGTGGCGCACCGGCGTCCCACTGACGGCACGGGAAACCGACCAGGTGCTGGATCAGGTTCGTGCGGAGCGCAAGCACACGATCCCCGCCTCCAAGTAGATGAAGGCGTTTCTCGACACCTCGGTGCTCGTGCCGGTGTTCTACGCCGACCACGAGCACCACGAGGCGAGCACCCGCTGTTTTTTGGCCCTCAGTGGCAAGTCCGGGTACTGTGCCGCCCACGGTCTTGCGGAGGTGTACGCAACGCTGACGGGTATGCCAGGCCGCCATCGCGTCGGCAGTGCGCAGGCCATGCTGTTCCTGGGCAGCATTCGCGAGCGGCTACGCATTGTCGCCCTGGACGCGGATGAATACGCTTCCGCTCTGGCGTGGGCGGCCGAGCTGGGAGTCGCCGGCGGCGCGATCTACGACGCGCTGCTGGCACGCTGCGCCCGGAACGCCGGCGCCACAGTAATTTACAGTTGGAACGAGCGCCACTTCCGTCAATTCGGACCCGACGTGCGACGCCGTCTCCGCTCCCCAGCCTGAATTTCCGCCGCTGCCCGACGGGCTTCGGGTCTTGCCAACCCGAGTCAATTGCTGCAGCCCCGTTGGCGCGCACGAGGTTTCTACATGAAATTCCTACGCCTAAACGCGGCGATGTCGGCGGGGTCCAAATCAAACCACTCACCGTTGCGACGCTTCGAGGCAAACCTACGGTGCCAGTATTCTTCGATGCCTTGCGGGTCATCGGTGCTGATCGAGTGGAGCCTTTTCACTGGCTCTGGCATCTGGATTCTGATTTCGTATTCTCGCCTCCCATCATTGTTGGTCCGCCCAATCTTGAAATATCGGCCAGACTTCAGCAGGTAGACGAAGCCGTCCACCCCCGCCAGCGCGGGCGGGGCTACATCCCGCCTTTGGGCAACTCCGGCGCACACCGCCGCGACCCGCTCAAATCCAGCTTTCCCGTCTACGTGCTCGCCCAACCGAGCAGCCAACGCGGCCCGATTCCCGAAGCGGCTATACACATTCGCACTGGGGAAGCCGCTCCCGTCTCGCGCACGAAGCTGAAGCTCCCTCCTGACCGGGAAACGTCCGAGTTCCTGTACAACGGCAGCCAGCA
>JBOGKL010000051.1:0-2312 GCA_050745525.1 Terriglobales bacterium
ACCGAGCAGGTGGACGGCCAGGACGTGTGGGCCACCACGGCCGCCGCGCACCGCATTTTCGATCAGGTTCGGCGGCAGCGCCGACCCTACTTCGTGGAGTTGTTGACATATCGCTATCAGGGGCACGGCATCCACGACAAGTCGCTCAACTACCGCACGCTCGAGGAAGAGACCGCCTGGCACGCGCGCGATCCGCTGAAGCTGCTGACCAATTACCTGCTGGAGGAAAAGCTGCTGACGATGCCGCAAATCGAGACGTTGCGGCAGGAAGTGGTCAGCGAACTCGAGGCCAAGGTGGCGGAGGCCAAGACCGGCCCCGAGCCCGCGCCGGAAGAGCTGTTCCACGACGTGCTGGCCTGAGACGGGCTTACACGGACTGAACCCGGACTGAACGAGGAGCCGATGTGCTGGTGAAAAAATCGATGCACGAAGCGCTGAACATGGCGCTTCGCGAAGAGATGACGCGCGACCCGCTGGTGGTGGTGCTGGGGGAGGAAGTCGGCCAGTACAACGGTGTGCACTACGTCACGCGCGGACTCTATGACGAGTTCGGCGGCGAGCGCGTGATCGACACCCCGATCTCGGAGGAAAGCTTCGTCGGCGTGGGCGTGGGGCTGGCCATCATGGGGCAACGCCCGGTGGTGGAGATGATGCGCATGGACTTCAGCCTGCGCGCCATGGACCAGATTTACAATCACATGGCCAAGATCCGCTACATGTCCGGCGGCCGGCTGTCGGTGCCCATGGTGCTGCGCGGGCCCGAGGGTCCGGGCCCCAATCCGGGCCTCACCGCCCAGCACGGGCAGCAGCTCAGCGCCATCTTCGCGCACTGCCCGGGTCTGCGCGTGGTCAGCCCCTCCAATCAGTACGACGCCAAGGGCATGCTGAAATCCGCCATCCGTTCGGACGATCCGGTGGTGTTTCTCGAACCTGGACCGCTGAACAACAAGCAGGGCGAGGTCGGCGACGACGATTACCTGGTGCCGCTCGACCAGTCCGAAATCAAGCAAGCCGGCAGCGATGTCACCTTGATCGGGTACGGTGCGAGCGTGGCGCTGTGCCTGCAGGCCGCGCGCGAGTTGGCGCGGGACGGGGTGTCGGCCGAAGTGGTGGACACGCGCGCGCTGAGGCCGCTCGACATGAGCGCGGCGCTGGCGTCGGTCCATAAAACCAATCGCGCCGTGGTGGCTGACTACGCCTGGCAGAGCTACGGCCCGTCGGCCGAGATCGTCAGCCGGCTGATGGAGGAGGCATTCTGGGATCTGGAGTCGCCGGTGCTGCGCGTGACCGGAAAAGAGACCCCGTTGCCCTATGCCGCGAACCTCGAAGAGCTCAGTAAGCCCAACGTGGGCGAGATCGTGGCCGCGGCCAAAAAGACGCTGCACTAAGGCAGGCAGTTCTACAGCAACTTCGTCAGGCCTTCGGCCTCGAGTTTTTGCACCAGTTGGCCGACCTTTTGCGATTTGGCGCGCGGGACGATCAGCAGGGCGTCGGGCGTTTCCACCACCACCAGGTCGCCGACGCCGATCAGCGCCACCGTCTTGCCTTCGACTTGCACGAAGTTATTGGCCGAATCGAGCTCGACCACGGCGCCGCCGCGCGCGACCGTGCCGCCCTGCGGCGCCAGGTAGTCGTAGACGGCATTCCAACTGCCGAGGTCGCTCCAGCCCAGATCCGCCGCCGGGACGCAAACGATGTTGCGGCTGCGCTCCATCACGGCGTAGTCAATCGAGATATTCTCGCATTCCGGGTACCAGCGCTCCAGCACCGCCCCCAGCTTCGAGCGTGAGGCTTCGGCGATACGGCGCAGGATCTCCGACGTGGCCGGCAAAAACTCCGCCATGGCCTCCAGGATGCTGGAGGCGCGCCAGAGGAAAATCCCGGCGTTCCAGTAGTAATGGCCGGCCTGGGAAAATTCCTGGGCGCGCGCCGCCGTCGGCTTCTCGGTGAACCGCCGCACCCGCAGCGCCGCCGCCTTCGAGCGCGGGTCATGCACCACCTCGATATAGCCGTAGCCGGTCTCGGGCCGCGTCGGCACAATGCCCAGCACCACTAGCTTGCCCGGCCGCTGCGACTCCTTGACGCCCAGCCGCACCGCCTGCACGAACGCGTCCGGGTTGGCGATGACGGCGTCTGCGGGAAAGACCACCATCTGCACGTCTCCCCGCGCGCGAAGAATCAACTCCGCCCCCAGGCCGATCGCCGGCGCCGTGTTCCGCCCCACAGGCTCGGCAATGATCTGCGAGCTGGGCACGTCGGGCACCTGGCGCAGAATCTGCGGCCGCAGCTCGCGGTTGGTGATGATCCAGACG
>JBOGKL010000052.1:0-3941 GCA_050745525.1 Terriglobales bacterium
GCCCGATGCCCTTCGAGCGGCGGTGAAGGAGCTGGCCGAGCAATTGCGGCTAAGCGAGCGTCGGGCCTGCGGGGTGGTCCCGGTCCATAACGCTATCGTCAGCGCGTCCGTTGGCCACCCGGCCTCCCTCGACCCCTGCGGCAGAAGCGGCTGCGCTGGTTCTCCTCGTAGGCGCCCATCCGCGCAAAGGCGGCGCCGGCGGAGCGCACGGCGGCGATGTCGGGCGGCGAAAACGGCACGGGGATGGTGGAGAACAGCGGGATGCGCTCGCGCCGCATCACCAGACGGTTCGACCGGGCATAGGCCAGCGGCTGCAGCAGCACGGCGTGGGCGACGGAGAAGATGGCGATCGCGGCGCCCAGGCCCAGCGTCAGCGTGAGCAGAGCGGGAATCGCAAACCCAGGCGCGCGCCGCAGGCTGCGAAACGCGTGGCGCAGGGGGGCGGTTTCCATCCCTCTCGGTAGTGCGCTATACTTTGCCCGTATGAACCTGGCGCGCACGCGCGGCCTGCTTTTGACCCTGGCGGCGGGACTGCTGCTCAGCACAGCCGCCGTCGCGCAAAGGCCCCAGCTCATACGCACACACCTGAAGGTCGGCGAGCAGGCGCCCGATTTTACCCTGCCCACCGATCAGTTCACGCCGGTGCACCTGAGCGACTTCCGCGGTAAAAAATCGGTGATCCTGGCCTTCTACGTGCTCGCCTTCACCCCCGGTTGAACCAAGGAACTCAAGGCCTATCAGGTTGATCTGGCGAAAATCCAAAAAAGCGGCGCGGTGATCTTCGGGGTGAGCATGGACAGCCCGGCGGCCAACGCCGTGTTTGCCAAGCAAATCGGCGTGACCTTCCCGCTGCTCAGCGACATGCGCGGCCTCGTCGAGCAAAAGTACGGCATTCTCGAGCCGCCGCAGACCATGGCCGGCTACCCCATGCAGTTCGCCCAGCGCACGACCTTCGTGATTGACAAGCAGGGCATCATCCGCAAAATTCAGTTCTCCGGCGACGCCATCAACCCCACCACCGCGGTTACGATGTGCCTCACCCTCGCCCATAAGCACTAGCGGGTCACCCGTCGTGCGCCGCCGCGACCGCGTCCGCATCGCCGCACTCGGCGGCTTGCAGCAGAGCGCGCAGTTCCAGAGGGTTTGTTTTGCAGGCGCGCGCGCCCGTTCGAGTTGCGACATGGAACCCTCCTCCCGGAAACAATCGCCTGTTGTCCGCTGAAGTCAGGCCGGGATTTAGGGTCGAGTGGTTGTGCGAACCGTCAGAAGTGGGCGCGTGCCCTTGCCGCGGATTAGGGGCGCCCCGGGGCGTGCTGCCCATAACATACACCCGGTGATGCTTGCCGGCGGGCCCGCGGTGGGCCGCGGGGGATTTTCCTGTTGAGGCGCTGTGGTGTTCCGGCTACACTGGCCGCGGAGACAGGTGACTATGATGACTTACGTTCGCTCCCTCGTCCGCGGTTCGCTTCCGCTGGTGGCCGCCGCGGCGCTGCTGGCCCTCGCTACGGTGACGGCGGCCGCGCAACAGTATCACTCCCAGTACCCGGCGCTGCCGACGGAAATACCCGCGCATTTCCAGCCGCCGACGCCGAACCGGTTCTATACCGTTCGCATTGTGCAAATCCCGATGCGTGACGGCACCAAGCTCAACACGGTCATCCTGATTCCCAACGGCGCTACGCACGCCGCGATTGTGCTCGACCGCACCCCCTACAACGCCGATGGGCGCATCGCGCGTGCCGGGAGCAATCCCCTGCTGCGGGCCGGCTTCATCTGCGTATTCCAGGACGTGCGCGGCAAGTACGGCTCCGGGGGCGACTACGTCATGACTCGCTACGTGCTGGGCCCCCTGAACCCGACGCCGGTTTCCGACGCCACCGACGCCTCCGACACCATTGGCTGGCTGGCCAAAAACATTCCCGAAAGCAACGGCCGCGTCGGCGTCATTGGCATCTCCTATGACGGCTACGAAGCACTGATGGATCTGGTCCACCCCAATCCAGCCCTCAAGGCCGCGGTGCCGGAAAACCCGATGGTGGATGGTTGGCGCGGCGACGACTGGTTCCACTATGGCGCCTACCGTGAGGCCATCCAGACGCCCTACGTCTACTCGCAGGAGTCCAGCCGCAACAGCATCTATCGCTGGCAGCAGGATTACACCGATGACTACACCTACTGGCTCAAGGCCGGCAATGCCCGCGTGGCCGCCCTCGATCATCACATGGATCAACTCGGCAACTGGCAAAAGGTTGTCGCGAACCCCTCCTATGACAAGTTCTGGCAGGACCAGGCAGTGGACAAGATCCTCGCTAAAGAGCCGCTGACCGTGCCCACCATGATCGTCGCCGGACAGTGGGATCAGGAAGACATGTACGGTGCGCTGGCGGTCTATCGCGCCCTCTACGCCATTCCTTCCAACCGCTCCAACCTCTATTTGACCCTCGGTCCCTGGTATCACGGGCAGGAGGCGAGCGCGGGCTCGCATCTGGGCGCTATCCAGTTCGGCTCCGACACCTCCGCCTACTTCACCAATCGCATCCTGATTCCGTTCATGCGCCAGCACCTGGAAGATGGCCCCGATGCTCATCTCGCGCACGTCCACGCCTTCGTCACCGGCACCAACGATTGGGAGCAACTCGCCCGTTGGCCGGCCTGCGCGGGCAACTGCACCGTGCAGGATCGTCCGCTCTATCTGCAAGCCGATCACGGCTTGGGTTTTGACCAGCCCTCGGCCGGCGGCGCCGGCTACGACCAGTACGTTTCCGATCCGGCCGCCCCGGTGCCGTATCAGCCGCGTCCCACGCCGCGCGCGGGCGGCATCACCTGGCGTGAGTGGCTGGTCGGCGACCAGCGCGCGGTCTCCGGCCGCCCCGATGTCGAGGAGTACGAGACACCGGTGCTGACGCACGCCGTCCGCATGGCCGGCCGTCCGGCCGTGCATCTCGAGGCCTCCACCAGCGGGACCGATTCCGACTGGGTCGTCAAGCTCATTGACGTCTATCCCAACCAGGACTACACCGAGCCCAACATGAGCGGCTACGAGCTGGGTGTGGCCATGGAGATCTTCCGCGGCCGCTACCGCACGAGTTGGTCCCACCCCTCGGCGCTAACCCCCAATGTTCCGCTGCTCTATAAGTTCTATCTTCCGGCGGCGGATCACGTTTTCCTTCCGGGCCATCGCATCATGGTTCAGATCCAGTCCAGTTGGTTCCCGCTCTACGACCGCAATCCGCAGACCTTCGTGCCCAACATCTTCTACGCGAAGCCTTCGGACTACGTCAAGGCCACCCAACGCATCTATCACACGCCGGATCACGCGACCTACATTGATTTGCCGGTCGCCAACGTCCAATAAGCGCCGATAAAGGGTTATCCGCGGCGGGGCGAGCAGGCGGTCCCGCCGCGGTTGTGTCAGCGGCGCTAGCCGCTCAGCGATGCAGCGCAGACCCGCCGCATCCGATCGGGCGAGGTAGTCTGGGGTTATGCGGATCCGCCAGTTCTATTTGGGCTGCCTGGCGCACGCCAGCTATCTTGTCGCCGACGAGGCGGCGGGCGTGGCGGCCGTGGTGGATCCGCAGCGCGACATCGCAATCTATCTTGAGGAAGCCGCGCGCCTGCGGCTGCGAATCCGCTACGTCTTTCTGACCCATTTCCACGCTGATTTTCTCGCCGGGCACCTGGAGCTGCGCGAGCGCACGGGCGCGGAAATCTGCCTGGGCGCGCGGGCGCGGGCCGAGTACCCGTTCCGCGCCCTCGCGAACGGCGAGACGCTGCCGCTGGGCGCGGGGCGGTTGCAGGTGCTGCACACTCCCGGCCACACGCCCGAATCCATCTCGCTGCTGGTCTTCGAGGCGGGCGCGGCCGGACCCAAAGCCGCGCTTACCGGCGACACGCTGTTCATTGGCGACGTGGGCCGACCCGATCTGCGCGTGGCGCTGGGG
>JBOGKL010000053.1:0-2120 GCA_050745525.1 Terriglobales bacterium
GCGCCAGCGTGAGCCCGTTCTCGCTCGCCGACGCCTGCAGCTCGAAGTCGAAGCCACGGCAGAAGCGTTTGCGCAGCGCCATGCCCCAGGCCTTGTTGATCGCCGACCCGAACGGCGCGTGGATGACCAACTGCATCCCCCCGCCCTCGTCCCCACTCCCATCGAAGAAGCGTTCCGCCACCAGGTGATGCAGCGAGGGAACCACGCCCAGCGCCGCCCGCGATTCCCGCACATAATCGCTCGCCTGGCGCGCGGCATCGGCGCTGAGCCCGCACTCGGATTCGAGCCACGCCACATGACCGCCAGGTCGCCGAGAATCGTCCGTGACGATCTGTTCGCGCAGGTCCGACAGCGCTGCCGAAAGCTCCGGTGTGCGCCCCGGCGCTTCGCCCAGCCAGAAGGGCACCGTGGGCGGGGCGCCGTGCGCGTCCTCGACCCGCACGCGCCCGGTCTCAATGCCGCGCACCTTCCACGAGCGCGTGCCCAGCAGAATGATGTCTCCGGCGTTGCTCTCGATGGCGAAATCCTCGTCCAGCGACCCGATGGGCAGGTTCTCCGGCTCCGCCTGCACCACGTAGCTGGCGGTTTCGGCGATGGCGCCGCCCGAGGTGATCGCCGCCAGCCGCGCCCCCCGCCGCGGACGCAGCCGGTGATGCACGCCGTCGCGGTGCAGCAGCGCCCCGCGCCGGCCGCGCCGTGTGCTGATCCCTTCGCTCAGCAGCTCCACAATTGTGTCAAACTCCGCGCGCGGCAGATCGGCGTAGGGCGCGGCGCGGCGGCACAGCGCAAACAGTGCCTCCTCGCTCCATCCCGGCTGCGCTCCTGTCGAGGTGCCAGTGGAAGCAACCGTCGCCGTGATCTGTTGCGCCAAAATGTCCCTCGGCCACGCCGGAATGCCCAGCGCATCGAGCGTCCCTTCGCGCATGCCCCGGATCAGCGCCGCGCACTCCAGCAGGTCGTCGCGCGTCAGCGCGAACAGCCGCGCCTTCGGGATCGCCCCCTTCCAGTGCCCCGCCCGCCCCACGCGTTGCCAGGCGGAGGCAAACTGCCGCGTCGCCCCGATCTGGCACACCAGGTCCACGCTGCCGATGTCCAGCCCCAGCTCCAGCGAGGCGGTGGCCACCATCACCTGCAGTGCGCCCGCTTTGAAGCGCTCTTCCGCCCGCAGGCGGATGGCGCGCGAGAGGCTGCCGTGATGCGCCGCCACGTGCTCCTCGCCCAGCCGTTCGCGCAGGCGATGAGCCAGGCGCTCGGCCAGTCGTCGCGTCGGAACAAACACCAGCGTCGAGCGGTGCGCCCGCGCCAGCTCCGCCAGCCGGTCATAGCGTTCTTCCCATTGTTCGTTGGTGGCGATTGGGCCCAGCGCGCCCGTCGGCGCCTCGACCGCCACGTCCAGCCGCCGCCGGTCGGCGACCGCGACCGTCCGCGGCATCGCACGCGCTCCGGTCAGAAAACGCGCAATGACCTCGATCGGCTTGACCGTGGCCGAGAGCCCGATGCGCTGCAGCGGCGCGCCCGCCAGCTCATCCAGCCGCTCCAGGCTGAGCGCCAGATGCGCCCCGCGCTTGTTGGGTGCGAGGGCATGAATCTCATCCACAATGACGGTGCGCGCCGGCTGCAAAATCTTCCGCCCGCCGTTCGAGGTCAGCAGTATGTAGAGCGACTCCGGCGTCGTGACCAGGATGTGCGGCGGATGCCGCAGCATGGCATTCCGCGCCGCCGGTAGCGTGTCCCCGGTGCGCACCGCAACCCGGATGGGCGGCAACAGCACGCCCGCCGCCAGCGCTGTCGACGTGATCTCCGCCAGCGGCTGCTCCAGGCTCTTATGGACATCGTTGGCCAGCGCCTTCAGCGGCGAGACGTAGACCACCTGCGTGGCCTCAGGCAGCCGCCCCTCGGCGGCCTGGCGCACCAGCCCGTCGAGTGCAATCAGAAACGCCGCCAGCGTTTTCCCCGACCCGGTGGGAGCGGCGATCAGCGTGTCATGGCCGGCGGCAATCAGCGGCCATCCCTGTTCCTGCGGCTCCGACGCCGCGCCGAATCGCTCGCCGAACCAGCCCCCGACTATGGCATGAAACCCCACGCCCATGGCGTTGATCCTACCACAAAGAAAAAGCGAA
>JBOGKL010000054.1:0-1611 GCA_050745525.1 Terriglobales bacterium
CACCGGGGAAGCCGCCGCGGGGGTGCGGCATCACGTTGCGTTGTCGGTGGTGGGGACGCAGCAGCTCGTTGAGAGTGGATATTTCCGCGCCAAGGCCGCGCAGGAAAAATTGGTCGCCGCATCGTCCATTCCGTACTCCATCGTGCACGCGACGGAGTTTTTCGAGTTCCTCAAAGGGCTCGCCGACATCTCCTATTACGGCAACCAAATTCATTTACCGCCCGTGCTGTTCCAGCCGATGGCGGCCGATGACGTGGCGGCTGCCCTCGCTGCAGTCGCGGTGGGCCGGCCGGTCAATGGCATCGTCGAAATTGGCGGACCGGACCAGTTTCGGCTGGATGAGCTGGTCCGCCGGCGCCTCGCGGCACTCCAGGACTTGCGAGAGGTCGTCGCCGACGCGGATGCGCATTTCTCTGGAGCAAAAGTCGGCGAAACTACGCTGATGCCGGGCAAGGGCGCCCGCCTGGGAAACATCCGCTTCGACACCGGGCTCGCGGAGTCTGCTAGGCCGAGCGCTCAGGGAACCGAGAGGATTCGCCGAACCGCCTGACCCCGAGCGATTCATCGGCCGCAGCCTTGCAGAACCTTGCGCCGGCCTGTTGGCGGCAACGCGCGCCCGTTCTGCTCAGGGCCGGCGACCGGTATATATTGTTGTCGGGAGGCGAACGTCAATGATCACGGGCGGGAACGCTACGGTCTTCGTGGCCAACATGGACCGGGCGGTGGAGTTTTACACCGGAGTGCTGGATCTGAAGCTGACTAGCCGGTACGGGGATTTCTGGGCGACGGTGGCGGCGGGCAATGGCTTTACCATCGGGTTGCATCCGGCGTCGCCAAAGCGGCCGGAGCCGGGCACCGCGGGTGCGGTGATGGTGGGCCTCGAGATCGAGGGCACGATGGAGGATTGCCTCGAGCGCCTCAGCCGCCATGGGGTGAAGCCGGAGGGCTCCATCGAGCGCGACCAGGGTGGTGTGTTCGCGCACGTGCGCGACCCGGACGGCAACGCATTTTATCTTTGGGAAAATGCCTCCGCCTGACCGGCACGGCGCGGAGGCCCGCGTCCGTTGATGACGCATTACTTCGGGCAGCTAGCGCTGGCGCGGCTGCTGCTGCAGCGCGGACTGGCGGCGGTGTATCTGGTGGCGTTCGTGGCGGCGGAGCGGCAGTTTCCAGCGCTGCTGGGCGAGCGCGGACTGCTGCCGGCGGAGCCGTACCTGCGCCAGCGCGGGTTTTGGCAAACCCCGAGCCTGTTCCACTGGCGCTATTCCGACCGCCTGCTGCGAGTGGTGGCATGGGTGGGGGATCGCGCTCGCCGCGGCGGCGCTCAGCGGCTTGGCCGAGGTCGGCCCGCTGTGGGTGACGTTGGCGATGTGGCTGGCGATGTGGGCTCTGTATCTCTCCATCGTCAATGCCGGGCAGACGTTTTACGCCTTCGGCTGGGAGTCCATGTTGCTCGAGGCCGGATTTTTCGCAGCCTTCTTGGGGCCGGCGTGGCTGCAGGCGCCGCTGATTCCGGTTCTCATCCTGCGCTGGATGCTGCTTCGGACGGAGCTGGGCGCGGGACTCATCAAGCTGCGCCATGACCCCTGCTGGCGCGACCTCACCTGCCTT
>JBOGKL010000055.1:0-4624 GCA_050745525.1 Terriglobales bacterium
CCCGTGTCGCTGGAGCGGGGCGCAAGCAGAGCGGGATGGAACTGGGCGAGCGCCGGGGTCACCGGCGCCGCCGGCTGCGGCAGCCGGACAAGGCTATACGTATCGTTCGAAAACTCGCTGTACAGTATGGCTCCGGTTGTGCCGGCCACGGTGAGCGCCGGACTGAGGGCGGTGATGCCGCTCACGCCGGTTTGCAGATTGGTCAGTTGCTCAGGATCGCCACCGCCAAGCGCGAGCAGGTAGACGTTGGCAATGCCGCTGGCGTCGGAGATGTAATACAGCGCCTTACCGCCGGGCGACCATTGCGGATTGATCTGATTGCCGCTCTCTGCCGCCGGAATCGGCTGCACGGCGCCTGTATGCACATGGAGCAGCGCCAGCCGGTAATGGCCGTGCGACAGATCCGCCAAGTTCGTGGTGAAGCGGTCGGTGACGAAAGCAATCGTATTGCCTGCCGGCGACCACGCCGGCTGCAACTCGGCGTAGGCATCGTCGGTGAGCTTGCGCACGGCGCCGGTTTGCAGGTTCAGCAAGTATAAATTCGTCAGTCCGCCCTGAATGGCGCTGAAGGCGATTTGCTTGCCGTCGGGAGACCAGGTCGGGCTGAAGACTTCCCCCACCCCAGGTATCGGGTAGCGCCGCACGATCTGGTTTTTGGTGACGTCGTAAATCGAGATGCTGCCCACTCCGCTTTGCACGTGACCAAAGGCAAAGCGGCGGCTGTCGGGCGCCCAGGCGCCGGCCGAGTTGATGAACTCGAGATTGTTGAAATGAGCGCTGATGGCCGTGGAGGTAATGCGGCGGACCACCTGGCCGGTTTGCGCATTGGCAAGGTATAGCTCAATCGAGAACAGCCCGCGCTCGGAAAAGAACATCACCCATTTACCGTTGGGGCTGAGGGCGGGGCTGACGTTGAGGCTATTGGTCTTTTTGTGCGCTGCCACCAGCACGGTCGAGGCCGCCACCGGTCGGGTCGCTTGCAAGATGGGTTGATTCTTCGCCAATGCCGCTCGCTTCCACTCGGCAGACAGTTGTTTCGGCGTGATGTGCAGCACCGCCTGAATGGCTCGATCCGGGCTGCCGCTCGCGGCGGCGGCGAGCAACATGGGAGCGATTTTGTCGTCGCCGTACTTGCCCCCGACAAAAGCCCAAAATGCCTCGCCGAAGCGGTACGGAAAATACTTGTTCGGGTTATTGAGGTCTTTGATCGTCGGGAACCGGTCGTGCGCGATGGCATCGCGCATCCACATAGCGGTATTGGCGTCATCGGGGCCGAGCGAGCAGTACTCGGCCATGCCCTCGATGAACCAAAGCGGAAGACGCGCCGCCAACGGAATTGGGCTGCCGCGCGAAAGGGTCATATCGTACTGATAGGCGTGGACCAACTCGTGCCCCAGCACATGATCGGTGGCGGCGAGCGAACCGGCCAAAGGGATCACCACCTTGCGTCCCTGTGCCAACGTGACGCCGCCGGTACCCTCCTGGATGAAACCAGGCACAACCGTGGTCTGCTCAAAATCGGTGTGGCTGGCGTACAGGATGACGGGCTGACGCGTCGTCAGGACATGATGAAAAAGCTTGGTGTAGCGCGTGTACCAGCGCTCCGCCATGCGCCCGACTTCCTCGCTGGCGACCTTTTCGTCGGGATAGAAATAGATATCGAAGTGCTTGGTTCTAAGGACCTGAAACTTCAGAACCTGGTGGCGGACCTTGTTTTGCCCAAAATACTGGCCGCGTAGTCCGGCGCATGCCAGAAAGCACAGCACGGCCACAGCTGCCACATGCCGTTTGCACCGCATATGGCTGTAGATGGAGGGTAAGGACCTGCTGTTGCCCAAAAGCCGGAGCGCTCATGCAGCCCCATCGCCTGCCAGCACAGATGTGACCATGCCCGCCAGTTCGGCGCGCGTCTTGGGGAGGGCTGCGGGATGGTTCTTCTGCAGAAAACCGATTAATCCCTCGCGAATCAGGCAGCGCAGGTCCCAGGCGGTGGGAGCGTCCTTGGCATCGGCTAGGGCGCGCACTTCGATGGTGTATTCCTTGGCGTCGGAAACCTGCAACACGCACACTCCGCCATACCATTTGTCGGTGGCATGACAGATGCGTTCCAACTCCTTGCGCAGCTCGTCGAGCGGAGCGCTGTAGTCAAGGTAGAGATACACGGAACCGAGCAGCGTCGCTGTCGTTCTCGTCCAATTCTGAAACGGGTGTTCGATGAAATAGGTCAGCGGCAAAATCATGCGGCGCCAATCCCACAGGCGGACGGCGACGTAGGTTGCCGTGATTTCCTCGATCCAGCCCCATTCCCCTTCCACGATGACGGCGTCCTCGATCCGCATCGGTTGGGCGATCGCGATCTGAATCCCCGCCACCAGATTGGAAAGAGTCGGACGCATCGCCAAGCCAATCACGAGGGCGCCCAACCCCGCCGAGGCGAGCATGCTCGTGCCGATGGCTCTGGCGCCAGGAAACGTCAGCAGCATCAGAGCAAAGGCGAGCATGATAACGATGACACGTACAACCCGCCGCGTGACCTGAATTTGGGTTCCAATGCGGCGCGCCCGGAGGTTGTCGGCTACGTCGATCCGATACCGCGCAGCTACGATATCGGACAGCACCGAGGTGGCAAGCATGATGCACCATGCACCGCCCGCGATCAGTATCAGGCTGAAGAGGTGCTCGAGCCCGCGCCGGAGGAGCTGCGGCAAGGGAGCGGCCGGCAGGGCCAACAACATGGCAAGGATGGGAAACAGCCACCGCGAAGGAATCCGGGCGTGCTGGAAGAGCGAAGCCTCCCATATTCGGCCCGGCTTGGCGGCCAATCGCTTCAGGACGGCAAAAACGACGGCTTGGGCAATCAGGCCTGCGGCCAGTGCACCGCCCAGAACGGCGAGGGAAACCAACCCCGCGTGCCATCTGGATAACAAGACAGGAAAAGCAATAGGCATTCCGCGCACCCTCCCACTCTTGTCATTCTGCTGGGCGCGCGGCGACGCTGCAACTACGTCTACGGTTTATTACTGGAGCCGGGACCGGGTTTGGCCGATGACTTCAGCGTATGACCGCAATCGTTAGCGGGATTCTGCTTTGTCTGGCCGTTCTCGGTTGTCTCGGGCTGGGTCTGGCCTTTAGCCGTTTGGTTCTGAGCGCAATTCTGGGCCGGCTTGCTCGAAGTGGACGCCGGGCTACTGGTTAACGGCGGCGCGGGCGTGGGCGCCGAGCTCGGCGTCAGGGTAGGCGGCGCCGGAGGAGCCACAGGCGGCGGCGTGCTCTCCTCGGGATTGGAGTTCACGGAAGGAACAGGCGCCATGGCCGGAGCGTTGGCCGAGTTACCGTAGTTCGCCGCCGGCGGATTGACGGTCGAGTTCTGGTTGGGGCTCGTCACCTGCAACCCGCCCACGGGAATGCTCACGCTCACGCTGTGTACCATGCCGGTCGAGGAAGTTCCTTGTACGGTCGCGGTGAGCCCGGAAGAGCTCATGGCCGAGGTTTTTTGTTCCGCAGCCGGAGCACTCGTGGGCCCGCTGCCGCAGGCCACGCTTAGCGACATGGCGCCCGCCAGCAGCACGACCTTCCAGCGCCGCCGGCGCTCGGCATTGTCCGCCATCAGCAGCCAAGCGGCCAAGCCAAGCAGCGGAATTATCGCGAGCATCCACGGGCTCGCGCGTCCATTGCCCCACGTCCAAGGAATGCCGGCCGCGCCCGCGGCGGTCACGGTCAGCATGGCCGTGACCGGAGACGTGCCCGAAAGGCTGACCGAAGCCGGACTGACGCTACAACTGCCTCCGGCGACGGTGCAGGTAAGCGTCACGGTCTGCGCATCGCCCGCCACCGATTCCAGCGCCAGGGGAACTTGGGCCGAGCTGCCGGAGGATATGGCGGAAACGGCGCCCGCTGCCACGAGCGTAAAGTCACTTCCGGTCGCGTTCAGCGGAACCGTCGAGGAAACCCCGTCGGCTCCGGTTACACTCAGAGTCCCGATTTGCGCCCCCACCGTCACGGGCTGAAAGGCAAGGCCTACCTGGCAGCTTGCGCCGACCGATAGCGTGGCGCCGCACTGGTTGGCGGAAATCTGGAATCCCGCCGTGGAGATAATCTGCAGGCTGGTAATGGCCTTCGTGCCGACGTTGGTGAGCGTAACCGACTGCACCGGACCGGCGTTGCCCAAGGCCACGCCGCTGGTCCAGGACATCGAAGCGGGCGCCAGGGTCAGGTTGGGCAGGCCTACATTTCCGGTGAGGGCAATATTGGCAAGAGTCGCGGCCGCAGCGGGCGCTGGCGTCTGAAAGCGACGGAAGCGCCATAACGGTCGCGGGGACGAAATGACGTAACGCGCCTCGACCATCCGCGGGCCTGCGTCTTCGTACGACGCGCCGCGGTTGGAGGAAATGGCCTTGCCGTTCGCCAGCGTACCGCTGATGGTGATCGTCCCCGTTGCCGCTCCGGTTATCGCCGGGGTGAGCGTAATGGAGATCGTGCAGCTCGCGCCGTTCGGCAGCGTGGATGGGCAGGTAGTGCCGGCGCTAAACTCACCGGTGGCGCTGACCGTGAGGCCGGTGATGACCTGCCCGGTGCCGTTGGTGAGCGTGCTGACCTGGGTAACGCTGTGCTGGCCTATTGAGAC
>JBOGKL010000056.1:0-2913 GCA_050745525.1 Terriglobales bacterium
GTCCTTGATCGCGCGCGCGGAGGCGGTCTTGATCGGCCCGGCCGAAATCGCGTTCACCCGGATGCCCTGCGGCCCCAGCTCGCTGGCCAGATACCGTACCGCCGCTTCCAGCGCTGCCTTCGCCACCCCCATCACGTTGTAGTTCGGCACCACCCTCTGCGCCCCCAGGTAGCTCAGCGTCACGATGCCGCCGCCCTCCCGCATCAGCTTCGCCGCTTGGTGGGCCACCGCGACCAGCGAATAAGCGCTGATGTCGAGCGCCTGCGCAAACCCCGGCCGGCTGGTCGCATGGAAGGCGCGCTCCAGGTCTTCTTTTTGTGCGAAGGCGATGCTGTGCACTACGCCGTCCAGCGGCGCCTCTCCCAGGTCCTGTTGGATCGCGGCGAACAGCGCTGCGATCGCCTCGTCCTGGCTCACATCACAGGGGTAAACGTGGCGCGCACCGAGCGCGCTGCCCAGGTCCTCGACCGCCTTTTTGACCCGTTCGGCCTGATACGTCAGCAGCAGCCCCGCCCCGGCTTCCGCCAGCGCGTGGGCGATGGCATACGCCAGACTCCAGCGATTGGCGATGCCCATGACCAGAAACGTCTTGCCGCGCAGTTCCTCGCTCATACGCCATCGAGCTTAGCATCCCTTGCTGTATATTCGAGGCAGAGCCTTGTTGCTGGTTTTATGCGCACCGTACTGTTCTCGCTTCTGTTCGCGGCTACGTTAGCAGCCGCAAGTCCCGGCCCCACGCTTCTCCGCGCCAACCTGCGCGGTGAGGTGATGATCCTCGTGTACCACAATTTCGGCACCCATGATGCCCGCTGGACGCGCTCGTTTTCCAGCTTCGATCAGGACCTGGCCCGTCTCGATGCGGCCGGCTATCGTCCCATCACGCTGCGCCAGTACGTGAGCGGCGACTTCGTCCTGCCCGCCGGCACGACGCCGGTGGTGCTGACCTTTGATGACGGCTCCAAGTACCAGATGCGCTTTACCCCGGACAGCCAGTTGGCTCCGGATTCCGCCGTCGCCCGCTTGGTGGCTTTTGCGCGCACCCATCCGGAGTTCCCCGTCCACGGCACCTTCTTCGTCAATTCCGGTACCGATGTGTTCGGCCAACGCGCCTTTATCCGCCAGAAGCTGCGCATGCTGGTGGCGCTGGGTTCAGAAATCGGCAATCACACCTGGGATCACACCAACCTGGCCAAGCTCACGCCCGCGGGCGTGGAACGCGAAGTGGGTATGGGACAGTATGAGATTGACCGCTGGCTGCCCGGCTACCACGTGACCTCGTTTTCATTGCCTTTCGGTGTCGCCCCGCACAATGATCAACTGGCGGTGGCGGCCTCCTGGACGGGCGCTCTGGCGCCGCATGCCGCGCCGGTCACCGTGCGCTGGGATTACACCGCCGTGGTCCTGGTGGGTTCGGGTCCGGCGCCCTCGCCGCTGGTGGCGGGGCTGCCGGCGGCGCACCTGCCTCGCATTCAGGCCTTCACGCCGGAATTCAACCGCTGGATGGCCTATTTCCAGCGCCATCCCGGGCGCCGCTTCGCGAGCGATGGCCGCCCCCATCGCGCCGGCTCGCTCCCGCGCCTGGCCCGCGCCCGCGCCCTGGGCCGCACATCTGGAAACCCGGCCGCGCAACCGCTATACTAACCTTCCTATGGCCTACGTAATTGCCGAGCCCTGCATCGGTACCAAGGACGCCGCCTGTGTGGATGCGTGCCCGGTGGACTGTATTCACCCCAAGAGCGACGAAGGGGATTTCGCCGCGGCCGTGCAGCTGTTCATTGACCCGGTCGAGTGCATTGACTGCGGCGCCTGTGTCCCAGTCTGTCCGGTGACCGCCATTTTCGCCCTCGACGATCTGCCCGCGCAGTGGCAGGAATTCGCCGGCAAAAACGCCGCCCACTTCGGCCGCTAGTCTTTAGCCCTTCGCCTCGATCAGCGCTCGGGCCCGTGCCAGCACCGTGTCCATCATGGCCGGCGTGAGCCGTCCTGTGAAGGTGTTCTGCTGGCTGGGGTGGTAGCACCCCAACACCTGCCAGCGCCCGATCGTGTACTCACCGCCGTGGCAGAAACGGTAGCGCGCCAGCGGCGGCGGCGCGCCCAGGGCCCGGAGCAGTTGCGCATGGCCGAGTTGGCCGAGGCTGATGATCACGCGCACGCGTGGCAGCAGCGCCAGCTCCTGCTGCAGATAGGGCAGGCAACGGCGCAGCTCCTCCGGCGCCGGGCGATTGCCGGGAGGTGCGCAACGGGCCGCTGCGCTGAGCCAGGCCCCTTGCAGGCGCAACCCGTCGCCACGGCTGCGGCTGCTCGCCTGATTGCAAAACCCGGCCCGGTGCAGGGCCGCGAACAGGAAATCGCCGCTGCGGTCCCCGGTGAACATCCTTCCCGTGCGCAACGCGCCATGGGCCGCCGGCGCCAGCCCCACCAGCAGCAACCACGCCCCGGGGTCGCCCCATCCCGCCACCGGCCGCCCCCAGTAGGTTTCCGCGGCAAAGGCCTTGCGCCGGGTTTCGCACACTCCGGCGGCATAGGCGCGCAACCGGGGACAGCTAGCGCAATTTGTAATCTGCTGCTCCAGCAGTGCCAGCGAGGCCGCCGGCTGGCCTGGGTGCCACTTCATTGACCCAGCAGAAATCGCGCCAGGGTTTCCGCTTTCGCGGCCAGCGTTTGCGCCCGCACCAGGTCGCCCACGCTCAGCGCCGCTTGCGCCTGCCGGATGAACTCGGTCGCCTGTTCGCGCGTGGCGACGGCATCGCCCGTCAGCGAGCGTCGCGTCAGGGTCTGCACGTCGCGCTCGGCCTGCTGCAGCGTGGTCAGCGTCTGGTCCCGATAGGCGGTCTGGACCTGCGGGCTGAGACCGGTGCTGAGCGGCGGCGGGGGCGTCGCGCTCACCGGCGGGGGCGCGACGGTCTCGTGTAC
>JBOGKL010000057.1:0-3362 GCA_050745525.1 Terriglobales bacterium
CCTCGACGTGGAAGGAGGGGGCGGTGGTGGGCTGAAGATTGAGCAGGCTGGTGACGTCACGCGTCAGGCTGGGCAACTCCAGCAGCGTTTTGGCGTTGAGGGTGCTGCTCATCGTGGGGTTCAGGGTCTGGAGCGCGGCGCTGTTGGCGGCGCTCACCTCGATCGTCTTGCTTTGGGAACCGACTTGGAGGCGGAGGTTCAAGGCGATGGTCTTATTTACGCTAATGTGCGTGTCCGCCACCTGGAGGGTTTGGAAACCACTTTTTGACACGGTTATGCCGTAAGCCGCCGGGAATAAATTGTGGAAGACGAACTGGCCGGCGCTGTTGGTCTTGGTAACCTCCGTGCTGCTGGTCGCCCGGGAGGTGAGCGCGACCGTGGCGCCGACAATGACAGCGCCGGAGGAATCGGTGACCGTGCCGGTGACGGCCCCGGTGGCGTTGGCCTGGGCCATCAGGGGCAGACAGGGCAGGGCGGCGACCAACAAGGCCACGGCTAGCAGCTTGCAGCCGACGGAGTAGAGGCGATGGCGAGACATAGGATCCTCCTCAGGTGTGGCGGTCCGGGTCAATTAGTCCTTGGGGTTGGCGTGGCCGGAAGCCGTGCTGTGCGGGCGAATCCCCCGCGGCCAGTTTGGCGGGGAATGGTGAGCCGAGAGCTCTCGGCCTCAATAACCGGCAACCCCTGGGAGCGGAGTTCGGCGTTCACCGCAGGCAGGTCCACGGCGATGATCTGCTGCAGCGCGGCAACTTGGCTGCTGAGCTGCGCCGAGAGCTGGTGCAGCACAGTATAATCTTGCGCGGTCGGGGCGAAATTGCCGCGCGCGTAGCCCTGCAGCGCGGCGATTTGGTTGTTGAGCCGCAGCGGAAACACCAACGTCTGATCGTCGAAGCCGGTGTAGTGCGACTGCCAGAGACGGCCCAGGATGGCGCCGATTTTGGCTTGCAAGGAGCGGACGGGGGCGGCCACGGGCCGGTCCCCGGCGGCGCGCAGCGCCACGCGGGCCTGGTGCTGGAGGGCGCGCAGCCGGTTGATGGTCTCATTGGCGCGGCTCAGCTCATCCCGCACAGCGACTAAAAAGTGGAACTGCTCCTCGTACTGCGCCGGCGTGGTCAGCAGGTTGGGATCGCCGCGGATCACAAACGGCTGGGTATACGTTTGGCCATCCACGGTCAGGCGGACCTGATAGCGGCCCGGTGCCGCCACGGGCCCCGCCAAGCCGCCTCCCATCAGATACGTCGGAATGCCGGACAGGCCCTTGGCGCCCGGATACTGCATGTCCCACACGAAACGGTTGAGGCCCGCATGGCCGGTGACCCGGGAGAATGGCCGCCGGAAGTAGAACGAGTGCTGGTTCGCTGCACGGGCGTGGGCGGCGACCGGAGCGCTCGAAAAGCCGCTGATCACCTGACCCTCGGTGTCCAGAAAGCTGAGCGTCACCGGCGAGGCCGCCTTTTGCGGCAAATAATAGTCCACGATCACGCCCTGGGGCGGATTTTTGCCGGAGTCGCCCTCCCCAAAGAAGAAGCCACCGCCTGCCAGGCGATACGCCGGCCGGGGGACAAACAACTGGGCAGCGCCAGCGGCAGCGGCATGGTACTGCTCCAGGGGCGAAATGTCGTCCAAGATCCAGAAGCCCCGGCCCTGGGTGGAGATGACCAGATCGTCGCGCTTGAGCGTCAAATCGGTGACCGGCACCGCCGGCAGATTGAACTGGAGGCTCTGCCAGCGGTTGCCGCTGTCAAAGGAGACAAAGACACCGGTCTCGGTGGCGAGATAGAGCAAACCCTGGCGATGATGATCCTCGCGGAGGGCGCGAGTGAAGGCATCGGCCGGCAGTCCGGCCACCACCAGTTGCCAACTGCGCCCGTAATCGCGCGTGCGGTAAACATAGGGACGGAAATCATTCAGCTGGTAGCGATTGGCGACGACGAAGGCCGTGCCCGAATTGAACTGCCCGGCCTCGATCGAGCTGATTCGGGACCACGGCCGCAGGGCGGGCGGCGTGACGTTGACCCAGTGTTGGCCGCCATCCCGGGTCAGATACACCCGGCCATCGTCGGACCCAGTCCAGATAACCTCGGCATCGCGGGGCGAGGGGGCAATGGCAAAGATAGTCCCGTAGACATCGTTCAGCACGCCGTGGGCGTCCTTCGCGGCATCATGGCGGGTGAGATCCGGGCTGATCACGGTCCAGCTGCGTCCCCCATCGGTGCTCTTAAAGACCACGTTGGCGCCGACGTACACGGTGTGCGGCGCGGCGGGGGAGACGGCGATGGGGAACGTCCACTGGAAGCGGTAGCGCAGATGCCGGCGACCGCCGGGGAAGTCCGGCCAGGGGCTGATAACCTGAATGCTGCCATTGCTTTTGTCGTACCGGGTCAGGCGGCCCCAGAGTCCGCCGGCGTAAACGACCGTGCCGGCATTGGTCTGAGCAGGGACAACATAACCGCTTTCGCCGCCGCCGACGGCATGCCAGTCCGTGCGGCCAATGCCGCCGGGCGCCCGGCTGGCGATACTGACGGTGGTGTCATCCTGCTGCGCGCCGTAGACGCGGTAGGGGAAGGCGTTATCCGTGCTGACTTCGTAAAACTGGCCTGTCGGCTGATTCTCCTCTGTGCTGTAGCTGCGGCCGGCGTTAAACGTCACGGCCGCACCCCCGTCGTTGGCGACGATCCACCGCTTGTCATTAGCCGGGTCAATCCATAGGTCGTGGTAATCGCTGTGGGTGGTGTTGGGCATCGGACGCCAGGTTTTGCCGCCATCCACCGACTTCAGAAAGCTCTTGGAGCAGAACATGTAGACCAGGTTGGCCTTCTGAGGATCGGCAAAAATATGCCCGTAATAGTACTGGCGGCTGGTCAGCCAAAACGCGTTGCTCAGCAAGCGCCAGTGCCGGCCAGCATCGCCGGAGCGGTAAATGCCGTGCCCGTGGCCACCGATGGTGGCGATGACCACATCCGGGTTCACGGGAGAAACGGTAATGCCAATCTTCCCCATCGGTCCGGCGGGCAGGCCCTCGGTCAGCCGAGTCCACTGATCGCCGCCGTCGGTGGTTTTGTAAATGCCGCTGCCGGGCCCATCCGGATAGATGCCCCACGGCTTCCGGATCACCTGCCAGAAGCTCGCGTAGATAACCTGCGGATCTCTGGGATCCATCGCTAGGTCCACCGCACCGGTTTGGTCGTTGACGAACAACACCTTCCGCCAGCTTTGTCCCCCGTCCTCGGTGCGGAACACGCCCCGCTGGGCATTGGGGCCGTAGGGGTCGCCGACGGCGGCCACATAGACGATTCGCGGGTCGTTGGGGTCAATCAGAATCGCGCCGATTTGGCTGGTATGGTCCAGGCCGATGTTGCGCC
>JBOGKL010000058.1:0-5853 GCA_050745525.1 Terriglobales bacterium
GCTTGCGCCTGCCGGATGAACTCGGTCGCCTGTTCGCGCGTGGCGACGGCATCGCCCGTCAGCGAGCGTCGCGCCAGGGTCTGCACGTCGCGCTCGGCCTGCTGCAGCGTGGCCAGCGTCTGGTCCCGATAGGCGGTTTGGACCTGCGGGCTGAGACCGGTGCTCAGCGGGGGCGGGGGCGGGGGCGGCACGCTCGCCGGCTGGGGCGCGACGGTCTCGTGTACCGGCCGCCGACGCCGCAGCAGCCGTGGCGGCGGCACGAGATTCAGCGCCACCTTCCAGCGCAGGGGCGGCAGCGCCTCGGGCGACAGGTCGGCAGGGGTGGGCATCGGTCCCGGAGCCGAGGCCGGAAAAAACATCGGCGCTTCCAGGATGACCACCGGCGGCGGCTGCGGGGCGCGGTGGAAGATGCCGCAGCCGCCCGCCAGCAGCGCGCACAGCGTCAGGCTCCCGACCCGGAGCTCACTCCGCATAGGCCGCCTCATCCTTCACCGCCTCATCCCGGCGCAGCGGAAAATGCAGCAGAAAGCTCGCGCCTTCGCCGGTGCCGGCCGGTTCCAGCTCCACCACCCCATGATGCAAATGCATGATCCGCGCCGCCAGCGCCAATCCGATGCCCGTGCCCTCGCTGCGCGTGGTGAAGTACAAGTCAAAGACCTTGTCGCGGTGCTCGACCGCGATGCCGTCGCCAAAGTCCCGCACGCGCATCACCGCTTCCTGGTTCTGCTCCCACACTTCCAGGGTAAGCCGCCGCCGCGGGCCCTGCGCTCCGGCCGCCTCCAGCGCTTGCATCCCATTATTGACCAAATTCAGCAGCGCCTGCTCCACCAAGTCGCGGTCCAGCCAAACGCGGGGACCCGGCCGGGGCGCCCGCATCTCGATTACAATCCCCTTGGTCTCCGCTTCCGCCTGCACCAGTTGCCCAACCCCGTGCGCGACCTCGCTCAAATCGGCCGGCGTCAGTTGCAGTTCCACGGGACGGCTGAAATCCAGAAAGGTCCGCACCACGCGGTCCAGGCGCTCGATGGAATGTCCGATCACGTCCAGGTGCGGCTGCAGCCCGGCTTTACCGACGCCGGGGCTCGCGTCCGGGCCCGCGCCCGCCTTGCTGCGCAACAAATCCAGGTGAATGGCCATGGCGTTGAGCGGGTTCTTGACCTCGTGGGCGATGCCGCGCGTCAGCCGTCCGACGGCCGAGAGGCGGCGGGCTACTTCCAGTTCCCCCTCCAGCCGGCTCAGCGGCTCCGCATCCCGCAAGGTCAGCAGCGCCCCGCGTTCCTTCCCCCCTGCCTGGGTGAGGTCGAGCCGCGCCCGCAGCCTCCGTCCACCCGCGTGCCGTTCGCTCTCCTGCGTCTCCAGTGCCCGCTTCCGCCGCACCCCGTCGCGCACGGCGCGGTCCAGCTCATTGCTGCCGGCAAAGATCTCCTCCACAGGCCGCCCCGTCAGCGCCTCCTCGGGCACGCCCAGCAGCCGCGGCACCGCCGCGCTGGCCATCACGCAGGTGCCGTGCGCGTCGAACAGCAGCACCCCCTCGTCCAGGCTTTCCAGCACATGGCCGACGTTTTCCTGCAGCGCGCTGTAGATCTGTCTCGTATCCTGAATCTCCTGTCCCAGGCGCTGAATTTTCGATTGCACCCGCCCCAATTCATCGCCTTCGGCGGGCTCGCGCCCGCGGCCGCCGCCCGCCATCAAGGCATCCAGTTGCGCGCTGATGGCCGACAGAGGCGACAGCGCCAGTTCGGCCAGACTCCACGCCAATGCCGTAGCCAGCAGCACGATCACGATGCCGTAGAGCAGCAGTTGGTGCATGCGCCCCAGCATCTGCTGCCGCAGCAAGACCGTGTCCACGCCCACCGCAATCGTGCCCAGCGGCTGGTCGGCGACCTGCGTGCTCAGCGTCACCGTGTAGATGGCCTCCGGACCAAGGATCGCGCGCATTTGGGACCAGAGTCCCGCCCCCATGAGCGCGCTCATCGGGGTGCGTTGCGGCATCGCCAACCCCTCCAGCAGCGGGTTGGAATCCATCACCACGGTTCCGTCCGGCGCCACCAGCGCGATATCACGGATGGCGCCGTTGTAGCCGATGGCGGAGCTGAACAGCGTGTCCAGAGCCCGGCTCTGTTTCAGTCCCTGAAGAAACGCCCCGCGTGCCTCCGTCCCGTCCAACGTGGCGCCGCTGTGGCTGGCCGCCTGCGTCCATTCCTCGCCCATCTGGTTGAACACCGCGCGGGCCAGAAAATCGGCGTGGGCATACACGGCCTGGATCTGCTGGCGCATCCCGCTGGCCAGATACATCAGCGTGACCGCCAGCACCACCAGCAGCACCAACACCGAAATGCTGAGCGTGAGTTTGGTCTTCAACCGCAAGCGGACCCGCCCCCTCGCTTAATGCAGTAAGCCCTTGGCCGCGTACTCTTTGAGCTTATTTTGCAGGGTTTTCAGGCTGATGCCCAGCCGCTCCGCCGCTCGCGTCTTGTTGTTGCCTTCGCGCGCCAGGGTGTTCAGGATGAGCAACCGTTCGCCTTCGTCCACGGTGGCGCCCGCCGGAACCTGCACGCAATCGCCCGACGCCGTCACCGGTGCCGCGGTGGTGCTGCCAAAATCCTCAGCCAGATGGCCGAGCCCGAGCACCGGACCATCGGCCACGATCACCGCGCGCTCCAGCGTGTTGCGCAGTTCGCGCACGTTGCCCGGCCAGGAATACTCCGCGAAACGGCGCAGCACTTCCGGCGCCATGCTGGTCACCGTACGCTGATGACGCTGGTTCAACTGCCGCAGCAGAGCCTCGGCGAGCGCGGGCAAGTCCTCGCGGTGCTCGCGCAACGGCGCCAGATGCAAATGAAACACGTTGAGGCGGTAATAGAGGTCCGAGCGCAACTGCCCGGCCGCGACCGACTCTTGTGGTGGCCGGTTGGTGGCCGCCAACACGCGCACGTTCACCGCCAGTTCCTGACGGCTGCCCAGCCGGCGCAGGCGCCGTTCCTCGAGCACGCGCAGCAATTTCGCTTGCGTGGCCACCGGCATTTCGCCGATCTCGTCGAGCAGCAGCGTGCCCCCTTCGGCCAGTTCGAAGCAGCCCGCGCGCCGCTCCATGGCGCCGGTAAACGCCCCTTTTTCATGGCCGAAGATTTCGCTCTCCATCAGGCTTTCCGGGATGGCGCTGCAGTTAACGGCCAGGAACGTCCGTTCACTCCGAGGACTGAGCGCGTGGATCATCCGTGCCACCACTTCCTTGCCCGTGCCGCTCTCGCCGGTAATCAGCACGCTGGCCGTGGTCGGCGCCACTTGCTGCACGAGTGCGCGCACGCGCTGCGCCGCCGCCGAGGTGCCGACAAAGCCGTCTGCCGCTGGCGTCGCTCGCTCGTCCGCGGGCGGGCGTACCAGGTCTGCCAGGCGCTGTCTCAGCTCTTCGCCCCGGATCGGTTTCTCGATGTAGTCGCTGGCGCGCAGGCGCAGGCACTCAATGACGGCTTCCTTCGATCCCTGCCCGGTCAGCACCAGCACCGGCAACGCCCCATAGCCGGAGCGGATGCGTTCCAGCAACCCCAGTCCGTCCAGCCGCGGCATGCGGATATCCGTGAGCACAGCCTGCGGCTGCGCCTTCGCCAGGTGCTCGAGCGCCTCCATTCCGTCTCCGGCCGTGTCCACCTGATATCCCCACGCCCGTAGCAGTTCCGCGAGGCCGCTGCGCTCGCTTGCCTCGTCGTCCACTACGAGTACGGATACCCGCTGCATCCTTACACTCTACCAGCACGCTCCAGCAGCCCGCGTCCGGTGTAACTCAGGACGGGGAATCTCCCCAATAACCATGACGGCGGGACATGTATCACGGAGAAGGGCATTCCTGCGGCCGTAAAATGAGAGTCGAAGCGCCATGAGTATCCAAGCACCCTTGCTTCCCCTGGTGCGGCGATTGGGCCTGGCCTGCCTCGCCTGTGCCGTGCTCGCCACCGCGGTCCGGGCCGACCCGCCGCATGCCGGTCCCGGCACCGGCCTCCCCACCTTGGATTGGGCTGCCGTCCCCGCCGGAGCGCTGCCGAACCCGTTTACCGCCCTGATGGCGCAGTTGCCCGCCCCCGTCGCCAGCCCCAGTGGTTTTGTGCCCAGCCAGATGCAGGGCTCGCTGTCGGGCGCGCCGGGTTTGTGGAACACCCAATTCGCCGAGACGCTGCAGGCCGGTCAGGTCAGCGGTGGCGCCTACGCGCAGCGCTATTCCCGTACCCCCGGCGGCATGGTGTTCACGGAAGGCGAGACCGGCGTGACCGTTGGGGTGACGAACTGGCTGGAATACACGCTGTCGGCGGTCCCCTATCGCCGCATTCGCACGACGCATCCGGAACAGTTGAGCTATCCCACGGGGGCCGGTTTCACCAGCTTTGACCCGAGCGCGCCGTTTGCCGACCAGCCGTTGCAGACCGGCGCCGCTGCCTGGAGTCTGGGCGGCACGGTCGGGTTGCTGTCGCAAGATCGCGGCGACTAGGATCGGCTTGGCCGTGCAGGTCGCCGAACACTTCCCCTTTCAGAGCTTGACCACCAAGACACTCACCAAGGCCGTATCCACCACCGAACCGTGGTCCGTGGCCAACCTGCTGCTGGACAAGCGCGGCAGCCTCGGCGAGCTGGTATTCAATGGCGGCTATCAGTACAACGGCAGGATTAACGCCGCGGGCGTCAGTCTGCGCCTGCGTGACCAGCTCAACTACGGCCTCGGCGTCATCTTTCCGTTGCATAGCCGTGTGCAGGGCATCGTCGAACTGTACGGCCATACCTACATCGGCCCCGGCGCGAATCCGGACCTGATTGTGAGCGAGCCGCGTCCGGCGGATGTAACCGGCGGTATCCGCATTAACGCAACCCGCTTCGTGGGCATCAATCTCGGCTATCGTTACGCGGGCAATGCTCCCGCCACCAACTACAGCGGTTTCATCCTGGGCCTGAGTTTCGGGCCCGCCGCCACGCATAACGCGCCGTCGCCGCCGCCCACGCTCGCCTGCCAGGTTTCGCAAAGCCCGGTGCTACCCGGCACCCCCATTTCTGTTCGTTCGATCGTCTCCCCGGCGGGCAAGCCGTACACCTACACCTGGACCAGCAGCGGCGGCCGACTCGCTTCGCACGGTGCTTACGCCGTTCTGAACAGCGCCGGCATGGTCCCGGGCTTGTACACCGTCACCGGTCACGCGAGGAATGCCAGGGCCCAGACGACCGATTGCACCGCGCGGGTCGAAATTCGCCAGCCTCCGCGCCATCCTCCGGTCGTGTCCTGCCTGGTGAGCCCGATCTCGGCGCTGCCCGGCGTTACGATGACATTGGCTGGATCCGCCTATAGCCCGGATCATCGGCCACTGCGCTATAGCTGGGCGGTGGTGCCTGCCGGCTTGGGCCGCCTCGATACCACCACGCAGGCAACGGCGCACCTGGATACGACGGGTGCGCGGCCCGGGGCGGTGATCGGCCGCCTCACCGTGACTGATGATCGCGGTCTTTCGTCAAGCTGCTCTGCACAGGGCATCATCCAGATGCCGCCGCCGCCGCAGGCCTCGCTGGCGGCAACGTTGCCGTTCCAGCCCGGCAGCTCGCTCGTCATCAACATCGCCAAAGTCTCTTTGGACGATGTGGCCTTGCGCCTGCAACAGGATGCCTCCCCCCGCGTCGTGATTGTCGGCCTTGCCACCGACTTTGAGTTGCGCCGGCGGCTGTCCCCCGCCATGACGCTGCGGTTGGCCGAGGAGCGCGCCGTTCACGCCAAGTACTATCTGGTGAAGCAGAAGGGCATTGCCAGCGGCCGCATCGAGGTGCGCCACGGCGAAGGCATGCACACGGCCAGTGTGTGGATTGTGCCGCAGGGGGCCACCT
>JBOGKL010000059.1:0-5285 GCA_050745525.1 Terriglobales bacterium
ACCTTGGGCTACGCGGTTTGCGCAGCCTCCCCCTCGCCGTTCGCTGCGGCCGTGACCGCCCCGCTCCGCCCGAGCCGGGCGGGGCGCTTCCTCAGGGGTGCGAGCATCGCCGCCAAGCGCCACCCCCGGGGAACGGACTGAGCAATCCGGCGCCGCGCAGCGACGGCAGCGGGTGTAGCCACCTCCAGGCCGGCGCGAGCGGGGCGTGCGCCGCCGCCGCGCTGGGGCCAGCCCCCATCGCCACGTCCGGCATGGCCACGCCACCCATGGTTCCGGATGGCGGGCCCGCGCCTTCGCCCGCGTCGTCCGCTGGTCTCTCGCCGGCGAAGCAAACCTTGTTCCAGCACCTGCTGCAAGGAAAGGCCGGCGCATCGCCGCCTGCCATTTCCCGCCGGGCGCCGGGGGCGCGCATTCCGTTGTCGTTCGAACAGGAGCAGGTCTGGACACACACGCAAATGGCTCCGGGCGTTCCGCTCTATAACGAGCCGGTGACCATCCATCACCATGGCGGGCTGGATGCGAAGGTGTTGGAGCGGGCGTTCAACGAAATCCTGCGCCGCCACGAGGCCTGGCGAACTTGCATCCAGGTGCAGGATGGCCATCCCGTGCAGGTTGTCGAACCGCGCCTTACCCTGTCGCTTCCCGTGCACGACCTGCGGCGCCTTCCCCAGGCCGGACGCGAGGCCGAAGCCCTGCGCCTTGCCACCCAGGACGCCATCGCCCCGCTCGACCTGACCCGGACCCCGCTGTTCCGCGCCCGGCTCATTCGCATGAGCGATGCCGACCACCGCCTCTATCTGACCCTCAACCACATCATCTTCGATGGCGTGGCCCTCTACCGGGTATTCCTGCCGGAATTGGCGCAATTGTATGCCGCCTACTCCGCCGACCAGCCCTCACCGCTGGCCGCTGTGCCGCTCCAGTATCCGGACTATGCCTGTTGGCAGCGCCAAGGCCCGCCCCAGGAGCAACGGCAACAGGACCTCGCCTACTGGGCCGGTCAGCTACAGGGATTGCCCAACCGCTATCTTCCGGCGGCTGCAGCCGGCTCGCGCCGCCCCAACTTCCACGGCTCCATGTACCCCTTCGCGCTGTCGCCCACGCTGACGGCGGCGTTGCGAGATTTCTGCCGCCGGGAATCGGTGACGTTGTTTCAGATCCTGCTGGCCGGCTTCGCTGCGCTCCTGCACCGCTACTCGGGCGAACCGGTGATCCCCATTGGCAGCGTGACCGCCGGCCGTAAACTGCCTGAGACCCAACGCCTGCTGGGATATTTCCTCAACACCACGGTCGTGCGCGCGGACCTGACCGGCGATCCAGCATTCGGCGACTTGGTGAACCGTATGCGCCAGGCCGTCCTCGCCATGATCGAACACGACCAAGCGCCCTTCGCGCTGCTGCTGCGCGAGCTCCGGGTTCCACTCGAACCCGGCCGCAACCCCATTTTCCAGGCCATGATTTCGCTCGAGCCCCCGTTGCCGGAATTGGACTCCGCCTGGCGCCTGACCCAGATGGATATTGATACGGGGGCCTCCAAGTACGATCTCTATCTCGAAATGGACGAACGCAGCGACGAGATTTTAGCCCGCTTCCACTACAGAACGGACTGGTTCGATCGGCCGGCGGTGATGCGTATGGCCGGCCACTGGGAAACGCTCCTGCAAGCGGGGCTGGCGGAACCGGGGCGGCAGCTTTCCGCACTTCCGATACTGATGCCTGATGAGCGGCGGGAACTTCTGGCCGGCTGGAACTCCACCCCGCAACCTTTCCGCGCGGACCCGGCCGGGCGTCGCACCGGTCTGCGGCGCTGGCGTCCGCGTGCTGCCGCCAGCACCGGAGAGACGCGCGGCCTAGCCACGCTTGTGCCCGCGCCCGTCCAGGAGATGTTTCAGTCGCAGGCCGAACGCACTCCCCATCGCGTTGCGGTGGCATGCGGGCGCGAGCAGCTCAGCTATCGCGAACTGAACCAGCGCGCGAACCGCTTGGCATGGCGCCTGCGCCGTCTGGGCGTGGGCCCGGAAGTTCTGGTGGGGCTGTGCGTGGAAAGATCGTTGGACATGGTGGTCGCCCTACTGGGTATTCTCAAGGCGGGAGGCGCGTACCTTCCTCTCAATCCCGGGCTCCCACCCGGCCGCCTGTCGTTCATGCTCGCCGACGCGCAGCCCAAGCTGGTGCTGACGCAAGCGCGCGTGCAGGCGGACTTGTCCGGAGCGCCCGGCGTTATCCGCCTCGACAGCGACTGGCCCTCCATCGCCGGAGAGAGCGACAGTAACCCCAGTCCACTGGCACGGCCGGAAAATCTGGCTTACGTTATCTATACTTCCGGTTCGACCGGAACCCCGAAAGGCGTGGAGATCGAACATCATAGTCTCACCAACCTCCTGCTGGCACTGCAGCGCGAGCCTGGGCTGAGTCCGCACGATGTGTGGCTCGCCGTAACCAATCTCTCCTTTGACATTGCCGGGCTTGAGATCTATCTGCCCCTGATTGCGGGGGCGCGCGTCGTCGTGGCGCCGGCGGGAACGGTGGCGGACGGCGCGGAGTTGCACCGCCTTTTGCAGCGCAGTGGAGCGACGGTGATGCAAGCCACCCCCGCTACCTGGCGTCTGCTGGCGGAGGCGGGTTGGAACCACGAACCGGCCATCAAGGCTCTGTGTGGCGGCGACACCCTGGACCTGGAGCTGGCGCGCATGCTGACGGCGCGCAGTGCCTCGGTCTGGAATCTATACGGACCGACGGAAACCACCATTTGGTCGTTGCGGGCGCGCGTGAACGCGTTGGAAGAGGCAACGCCTCCGATTGGCCGGCCCATCGCCCATACCCAGGTCCATGTCCTCGACCCTCACCGGCGGCTCGTGCCTCTGGGCGTCGTGGGGGAGATTTACATCGGCGGTGAAGGGGTGGCGCGCGGCTACCGCAATCGCCCCCAACTGACGGCGGAGAAGTTCGTGTCGGTGTCCGTGGAGGGCAGCCCGGAAGCCCGGCTGTACCGAACCGGCGACCTCGGGCGGAGGCGCGCCGACGGCACCCTCGAATTCCTCGGGCGTGCCGACACCCAGGTCAAGATTCGCGGATTCCGCATTGAGCTGGGAGAGATCGAAATTGCGCTCGGCCGTCACGCCAACGTCAGGCAATGCGCGGTGATTGCTCGCGAAGGTAGCGGCCGCGACAAGATTCTCGTGGCCTACTTGGAATCCGCGGGAACGGAAATGCCGGGTCCGGGTGAGCTGCGCGCCCACCTCGCGCAACTATTACCGAGTTACATGCTTCCCGCCGTGTTCATTCCATTGGAGCGGTTGCCCTTAACCTCGAACGGGAAGATCGACCGTAGGGCGCTATTCACATTGCCCTTGCCGGAGGCTGGGCGGCAAAACATCTCCCGCCTCGCCCCGCGCCATGCAACCGAGCAGGAACTGGCGCGTATTTGGGAAGGATTGTTCGACCGGCGCGGTATCGGAGTGCGGGACGACTTCTTCGATGATCTGGGTGGACACTCGCTGCTGGCCGTCCGGTTGCTGCTTGCGGTCGAGCGGGCGTTCGGTAGAAAACTGCCGCTCTCCACTCTTCTGGCTGCCCCCACCATCGAACAGCTCGCGGCCGTACTCGATTCCTCGGAGAACGCGACGGTATCTTCTTTGGTTCCCGTTCAAGTGCAGGGCGACGGCCCGGCGCTGTTCTGCGTCCACGGCGGAGGCGGTCATGTCTTGCGCTTTCGCGAGTTGGCGGTGGAACTCGGCCCCAGGCAGCCTTTCTACGGGCTGCGCTCGCCTATATTCCACGGCGCCGAAGATGACGTGACGGTGGAACGGCTGGCCGAGACGTATATTCACGATATCCGCTGCGTTCAGCCCGCGGGACCCTATTATCTGGCCGGCGCCTCCTTCGGAGGGTTGGTGGCTTATGAAATGGCGCGCCAACTCGTGGACCAGGGCGAGACGATACAGCTCCTGGCTCTTTTTGATACGCCCAATCCCGCCTGCGCGCAAACGCCGGCGCCCGCTGCCGCCCTGAGCGAGCGGCTCCGGAAACTGGCGAAGAAGAAACTCACGCTCGGCCGGTTGTGGGGTGCGGTGCGAAGTCGGCTTGCACTTTACCTGTGGCGTGCCAGCTACGCGCTGTGCCGCCGCATCCGTCGCCCCATGCCCGCCTTCCTCCGCGACAACCTCAAACTGTTCACGCTAGTCGGCGGGCGCTACACGCCCCAGCCGTGCGCCGTGCGCGTGTCCCTGTTCCGCGCCCAGGAGCAAGAGGTGCTCGTGGCCTGTGGCCGGGATTTGGGCTGGTCCGGTCTCGCGCGCGGGGGTGTCAGCATCTATGACATCTCCGGCGATCACATGACCATTCTGAGCCGGCCGCATGTTGCCGCCGTCGCCCGGCACTTACGCGCGTTGCTGGTGCGGCAACCCGATGAGGCCGCCGCGCGGGATGCCCAACAAGCGGGCAAGCTGGACCTTACCGCTTAGAGCAAATCCAGCGTAGGTGTAGCACGCTTCGGGACGGCGCGTGCGGCTTTTCCTGATGTCAAAGCCGCAGGCGGGACGTTCCGCCGGGCCACAGCGAAGCTGGATTTGCTCTAGCGCGTCCGGCATACCTAAGCAGCTTGTACGCTGACACGGCCCCAGAGGTCTTCCCCGAAAAACCGGGCCCTGGACTCGGAATCGAGCGGAAAGTCCGGGCCACTGAACAGCAGGTCCGGATAGCGCGATGGATCTCGCTTTTTCAGTGAGAACACCTGACCGCGGCGGACATCCGCGGCCGCCCCCGTCTCCATGTAAAGCTCCCGCAACCATCCCGTCATCCGCCGTATGTTGGTGTACCACCGCCGGAACTCCCGCGCGTAGTCGTTCCCCGCCTGGTCCCAATCCAGCCGTGCCATCAGCGCATCTCGAAGCGTGCGCGCCGATCGCAGGGCGATGGAAAGCCCTTGCCCCCACGTGGGATCGTTGCTGGCGGCGCTATCGCCCAGCAGGGCAACGCCATTTTTGTAGGGATACTCGACCCAGCGGTCGGCGGCGTCGAATGTCGCCAGCGGTCCCGCCGACCGGGTGCGGGAGAAAAACTCTCGCCCGGTCCCGGTCCATTCCATATCGCGCAGGAGCCTTGCCAAGCCGGAGAAACCACTGAAGCGCGGCTTTCGATCTCCCCAAAACGACAGGTACGTGCGAACCCACGCGTTTCCTTCCGGCACCCAACCGGCAATTTCGCCCGCATCCGGATTGAGAAACCAGTGGAGGGTGTCGTCGGGAATATGAAGTCCTTCGAGGAGCACTCCGGCAATGCAAAGG